>JAZSKL010000017.1:0-4777 GCA_045534855.1 Acutalibacteraceae bacterium | reverse complement strand
ACATGGCTACGATCCGACTTCTCCGCTTTCGGTGTAAAGCTTTACAAAGTTAAACTCACCGTCAAGGAATTTAGGTGGATTTGAACCGTTATATGGTACATTTCCAACTGCTGTAAGCGGGGTGTTTGCCGATGTAGTGTCAGTACCCTCTGTAACAAGCTTTAATATACATCCCTTTTCTTCTGCCTTAATATCTTCCTCAACAAGAAAATCGGTAGAAACCTCATCCAAACCACGTGCAGTTTTATCAAAATCAACCATAACGGTGTGATACGGATAAAAAGGCTTATTTTCGTTATGATAGTATTCCTTTATAAAATCAGAATAATCCTTACCGAAGCTTCGAAGTATACCATCAGGACCGCAATAACCGCAATCGCTCATTTCAACCATACGAAGACCGCCCGACCACCACCAAGGTGCAGTACCTTTAACTCGGGTACGGGTAAATGCCTTTTGCATCATCTTATTATAATCCTCGGTCATCTTCATACGGTATGCCATAGGTCTTTCGGTTTCATGATCCCATACAAAATCATTTGTTCTGTTCATACCGGTAAGTGTAAGACCATATTCTGCCCATACAAGCGGTTTGTTCTTACTTAACATATCGAATATTGCGGCGTTGGTGCAAACCTCGTGGTAACCCTGTTCGCTGAAAACAATATGATATGCTTCGTGACTGTTAAAATCGGTATGCTTTGCGGCTACCGGAACACCTTTTACATAAAAATGGTTGAAAGGACCTCTGCGGTAAGAAACAAGATGATTTTTATCTACGCTCTTAATATCCTCTACCGCTTCACGCCACAGTTTGCTGAAATAATCCTCCATAAAACGGCGGTATGCGCATATTTTTATACGCCATTCACCGTCTTTTGCAAACTCGGGTTCTTCAGGAACAGTAACGCATCCGTCCGAACGGCGGTCAACCTTAACACCGAAATCCTTTTCAGCGTTTTCTACCGAACCGTATCTGTCAATAAGCCAAGCCTCCCAAAATTCATCGTAACGTCTTTTGTACGGAGTTGCAAGCAATGCGCCGTCACTTTCCCAACTGATATCGTGGCTGAAAATTACAGGGTCATTTATAAGCTCAAATTCCTGCATCATTTTCCTGAAAGCAATGCCGCTGTAATGTACGGGTGCGGTTACATTCGAAAAAGCAAAATTGAGCTTCATATTATGGCGGCGAAGACGCCATAAAAAGTCCTCAAAGGTATAACGCTGTCTCTGGAACAAATCTCCGTCTATTCTCATAAACAAGCAGTTGATACCCATTTTTTCCATCAAGACTAAATCTTTTTCAATTTCTTCAGGGATATAGTTAGACCTGTCAAGCCAGCTCAACCAATAATGATTACGCTCAAATCCGGGCATATAAAGCGGCCAATAGTTCATACCTATTGGATACCAGTTCTTATCACCTAATTTAAAGTTTTCACCCTCAACGCGAACAAAATCATCGGGATATTTTGCGTTAATAACATCTTTTTTGTGAATTTCCTGCTTTGTGGTATCAATCAATTTGCCGTTATACCAAAGCTCTGTTTTTACTATATATTCATCAGCTTTAAAGTCTTCCTGTTCAAAACGGCATTCGGAATAACCATAAGGTACACACAATAGCTCTTCTTCAAACTCATAAACAGCATTACCCTGCTTTTCTACCTTGATTTTTACCAAAGCATTCTTATAATCAATAACCGAATTATGTATTTTTGCGCCAAGAACTAAACGCTCACCGTCACTGTAAATATATTTTTCAGCACCTGCGTTAAAAATATGAAGTCCGCGGCTCATATTTTTAACCATTGAAATTATAAGCTCGGGAACACCCTTTATATCCATAAGGTTTTGATCCATAATACCTATATTTGCCGCAACCGAACCCAATGCCGTCATAGAAACCGTGCCGGGATAGATAAGTGAAGTCATAGGATTATGGCCAATAGTGTCATTAAGCATAATAAATGCCGCCGCACCTTCACTGCCGTCACCGCGGTCACTTTTACCGCAAATGGTTGTTATAGGAATATATCTGTTTCTTACTTCAGTATTATAACCTCCGCCATAAGCGCGAGGAACAGGACAAATAACCTTTAACGGTTTTTCGGTTTCAACAACAGCATCGGTATAAAGAGTGTTGCTTTCAAACCTTGCAGCATCGTTGCATCTGTAGGTTTTATATGTAGGAACTATACCCTCTATAACAATCGGTTCTGCCTTTGCCTTTGTTCCGTCACCCGTATGAACAGCATCAAAAATATGGTCAGGAAGCGGTATTTCAGTCCACTTACCGTCTACCTCTTCAACATATTTTCCAAAAAGCACTCCGCCAAAAGTAAGTACACTGCCGCCGCAATCTAAGAAATGTTTAACATTTTTGGAACAAATTGCGGGAAGCGACATAGCATGAGGAATTACAAGTAAAAAACCCATATGGTTTTTATCAGTGGAACAAAAAGTTTTTACATCCATTTCCCTGACGTAATATCCGTTCTCACGAAGATAGTCATTTATACGCAAAGCTTCTTCTATTTGAAATCCCGGACGTTCATCGCAAATAACTGTAATTGTACGGTCAAAATATAAATTTTGTTGCGCAATTTCAATATTATGTATTCTTTCGGCTTCGGTCATTTTTATATCCCCTTTCGCATTATAAAGCTTCATTTTGAGATGCCTTGGCTTTTAATTCATTAAGAAGTGTCGGATAAAGCTGACAGGACATTCCGCCGTCTACCACCAACTCTGCACCTGTAACATTTTTAGACATATCGGTAGCAAAATACCATACCGCATTTGCAACATCCTCAAAATCGGATATATCGCCAAGAGGTGTCATACTGCCATTTACTATCTGATTTTTACCCATACTTTCCCAACGCTTTGTTTTTATCGTTCCGGGAAGTACTGTATTACAACGTATTCCGTACTGTCCTAAATCTACCGCTAATGTTTTTGACATGGCGTTAATTCCGCCTTTTGATGTATGATAAGCCGCACGGTTGGGTATTGGACGAAGTGAACCATTCGAGCTTATAAATACAATCGAGCCTTTTCCCTTTTCTTTCATTCTCAACGCAGCTTCACGAACAATCATAAAGTTACCTACAAGATTTGTTTCCAGAACCTTTTTAAATTCATTGATAGGAGCAGTAAAAAAATCCATACCCTTGGCGGGGTCACTTCCGCAGCCGAGATCTGCCGCGTTTAAAACCACCGCATCAACAAATTTACCCAATTTATCTATTTCTTTAAAGGTGTTTATAATTTGTTCTTCGTTGCAGTTATCGCATTTAAATCCTTTTGCAAATACGCCGTATTTACTTGAGAGTTCATTTGCAGCAAACTGTGCTTCACCCTCGTCAAGTGCTGTTATAAACACATCCCAACCTTGTTTTGCAAAAAAGCTTGCAATTCCAAAACCGGTATTGCTTTGACCGCCTGTTATAAAAACCGCTTTCCCCATAATACACCTCATAATATGTTTTATAAATTTTATCATTTATTAAATTTCAGTTCAATTAAATATGTAATCATATTCCTATAAAAATATTGTTTTAAATACGATTGAAAATAATATTTTTATATCAAATACGCAAATTTGACAAAATTATATTGACAAAAAAATAATTTTGTTATATCATAAAGAAAATTCATAACCACTTTCGAGGGAGATTATTATGTCAGATTTTTTACCGTTTGATGCAGATGTTTTGGATGCCCGTAAATTCATTTTGAAGTTAGACCCCGGTATGACCCATAAGAGAATAATAAATGATTATGAATTTGACTTCTATGTTGGAGGAAACCGCCATTTAACAATAAACGGTGAAAGCTTCAGCGTTGGAAACGGCTCGGTTGTTTTTAGAAGACCCGGAGATATATGTAGCTCAAGCGGAAGTTACAACTGTTATTGTCTTACTTTGGATTTCTCCCACAAAAAGAAATCGCTTTGCGGAAATTATGACCGCAACAATAACGGTAATTCAAGGCAAGATATTTCAAGCAACCCTCTGCTTGACCTTATACCGCCTCATTTCGTATCCCGACACAGCGGAGAATACATTGAAATACTTGACAAGCTTTGCTATAACTTCCAAAGTGTTGACAACAGCATAAATGTTGTACTTGTTAACCAACTTCTCTCTCTTGCTCTTTCGGATGTATTTTACTATCAATCCGTCCAGAATAACAATGATGATTTTAATAACAATTTGCTCGTTACAACCTGCAAATACATACAGGAAAACTTCAACAAACCAATTACCATAAATGAGCTTGCCGCAAACGTTTCATTAAGCCCAAGCTATTTTTTAAAGCTTTTCAAAAAAGCAACCAACACTACACCGGCGGAATATATAATTTCAATTAGATTTTCAAAAGCAAAGCAACTTCTTGCAGAATCTAATTTAACAACCGCAAATATTGCAACGCTCTGCGGATTTAACGATGCTTCATATTTTTCTTATTATTTTAAAAAGCGCTTTGGAATAACTCCAAGTGTTTACAGAGAAAATTTAAATATTTGATTATCAGGGTTGTTTTGTTGATTCAAAACAACCTTTTATTGATAAAATACTTATAAAAATTGGATAGAAAAATCAATTTAAAAAATTTTCAAATATGCTATAATGGTTATAGAAAGTCGAAATAGTGTGATTTACACTATTTCGACACAAAATCTTTGATTTTGTTACAAATTTTTAAAGAAAATTTGTCTATGCCCATTGCAATGAATATAGACAAAATTGAATTTTCTCTAATTCAA
>JAZSKL010000224.1:0-5436 GCA_045534855.1 Acutalibacteraceae bacterium | reverse complement strand
GACCGCTTGGCCTCCGACTTAGGAAGCCTGAATATTTCATCATAAAGCATACGCGAATTATCAACAAACATTTGCGCTACCCTTGCACCGAATTGCTTTTTGATTTCCTCTAAAGCCTCCGACATCATAGGCGGACGCTGGCTTTCAGAATGTGTATCCGTTGCCAAAAAAGACGCATATCCGCTATTTATAAGCTTTAATGTAGCCTTTTTGAGATAAGGATTAAAAAGCGATGAGGCATTTATCTGCACCAAAACCGATTCATTATCAACAAGCTTTAATAAATCCTTAAAACCCTTTTCAGAAGCATATCTTTCCAGATGTGCTAATATAACCGTAAGGCCAAGTCTATCGGTAATATCGGTAATATCCCGAAGAATTTCCTTATCAAATCTGCAGTTTGGAAGCTCTAAAAGAATATGATTTGAACGACATAGTGTAAGCCCTCTTATACCTGTACTTCTTCCTATTCCGGTAAAGTAAAAAACCTCACAGCCTATAGAAACATTAGGCAAATTTTTACCTACCGTTGCCGCATATAAATCGGAATACGCCTTTGCAACATTATGCTCAAATTCATCAATGTTATTATCCATTGCATAAAAATGAGGGGTAGCTATAACATCTGTGATTCCCTGCTGTTTCATAATTTCAAGTAAAGAAACAGCGGCGGCAACGTCTGCCGCACCGTCATCAACACCCGGAAGGATGTGAGAATGTATATCCAGCATCAACGTTGCCTCCTTTTAAATTATTTTTCGTCTTTATTTTTTTCTTTTTTCTCTTTGGTGTCCTTATTAGCAACGCGGTCATAACCGCCGTATCCGTAACCATAGCCGTAGCCATAACCGCTGTAACCGTATCCACCATAGCCGTAACCGCTGTAACCATAACGGCTATACTTACTGTACTTGCTATATTTACGGTATGTATAACGCTTATTTCCTCTCGAATTAACACCGTTCATTATTGTTCCGAGAATATTTATATTCGCAAATTCAACCGCCTCTATTGTATGCTGAACTGCATCGTAGGGTGTAACATTATCACGAACAACCAGAACAAGTCCATCAGTACGCGGTGCAATAACCAATGCATCTGATACGATATTGATAGGCGGAGTATCAATTATTACATAATCATAAATTTCTTTAGCTTCATTAACAAAAGATTCAAAATTTGCGGAGCCCAACATTTCAGAAGGGTTAGGTGGTATCGGACCTGCTGTTAAAATATCCAAATTATCATTCAAATGCTGTACCGCTGTAGATAACTTTGAAAAATTAACCAATACGTTTGAAAGGCCATCTTCATTTTCGATTTTTAATTTTTTATGAACTGAAGAACGGCGAAGGTCACCGTCTACCAAAAGTACTTTACCGCCAAGTTGCGAAAAAGCAATAGCAACGTTAACCGCAGTTGTAGATTTACCCTCGTTAGCACCGGAACTTGAAATTGCAATAACATTACCGTTTTTCTGCGCCAAAAGGAAAAGAATATTGGTTCTTATAAGTTTATAAGCCTCCGCAACCGCAAAAGGAGCTTTTTTACCGCCCTTTGCAACATCTGCCTCGATAGAGTTATCATTATTTGCGGCATACTTATCACCGTAATTGTAGCTGTAAATCTCTTTTCTCAGCTTCATTTCTTGCGTCCTCCCTTATAAGAAGAATTACTGCTTGAAGTAGCAGCCTCGAAATCCGGAACGGTACCCAAAAGAGGAATATCAAAGCGTGAAGCGAAATCTTCCTCTCCTTTTATCGCACGGTCAAACGAATCTATAAGTAATATAATACCATAAGCAACAACAACACCTACTAAACCGAAAATAATAGTAAGCTGGCTTGTAACCGGATATGTTTTAGCAGCAGATTCGGTAGTATAATATTTTGAATGTGAATACGGAATCGGATCAGCAATATAATCAGGCGCAAGCTCAACAAAAGCGTTTACCAATCTCATTGCCTCTTCGGGAGTTGAGGAAGTGAATGAAACATCAACAAACATAGTTTCCTCGCCTCTTGAAACGACAGTACATTTAGTCATCAACTGCTGATACGAATATCTTCTGCTATTAGTATTCACTTTATCAGCAAGTTGCTTATAAATATCGGGAGTTTTTAAAATATCAACCACAGTACCAATCAAATTAACCGATGCGGTAATATCATTATTTGTAACCGAATTTATATCCTCTCTATCTGTATTTGTAATAGAACCGCCGTTTGTTACCAATACAGATGCCTTTGCAGAATATACCGGTGTTGCCGCAAATTTACAATAACAAAATGCAATGCTTGCCAAAACAACAAACGCCGCAATCAAAATCCAAATTCTTCTCCACGCAAGATTGAGCAGATACATCAATGATAATTCTCTCATTTTTACAACTCCTATGCAGAATACATCAATTATAATAATATCATAAATTTATTATGTTTTCAAGAGCAAATTAGTTTATTTTTTCTTTAAGTAAATTAATAGACGCAAAAACCTCTTGAGGCTTCTGATACGCCCAACGGTAAACCTCGATCATCGCGGCACCGTTGTAATCAAATTGTTTCATTTTATCAAACAGCTTTTTAAAATCAAAGTCACCGTTTATTGGCAAAAGACAATCGGATGAAGCATTATTATCACTTATATGCAAATGGCGGATATTTTTTCCAACGGCATCAACAACATCAAACGGAGTATATCCTCCCCTGATGCTCTGCTTTACATCCAAACAAAAATTAGCCTTATCACCAAGATTTCTAACCATATTTTTAAGAAAATCTATATTATTTGCTCGGTGTTTCGCAACATTCTCCTGTAAAAGCGTTACACCGCTTTCAGAAACAGTTTCGTATATCTTCAAAAAGCGATCGCAATATTCATCATCACTCAACACTCCGTTAGGCTTACCGCCATGCATTATAACATATTCAGCACCTAAAAAAGCGGCTATTTCACCGTAACGGCGGTAGTTATCCAAGCCTTCCTGCAATCTACGGTCATAGGCCGAAAAAAGCATAAACGACTCCGCTAAAGACATAGTAGGATGAACGGATATAACCTTTGTTCCGTATTCTTTTGTTATATTGTGAAGTTTTTCAACAAAGCTTTGTTCCAACTCACAGTTGGCATTAAAAAATATTTCACAGTTTTCAACCCCGCTTTTACCAACCAGCTCAAGTGAATTTTCAGTCTCAAGCGGATAAAAGCAGGCTGTTGAAATACCTAATTTCATAATAAAAACTCCCTATTTTCTGTTACTGTAAATGCATTGACATCAGGGGTTACGAACACTGTTTGATTAGTGGTATATATAACCATTCCGGGCTTTGCACCGTTTGGTTTCTTAACATATTTTATCGGTGTATAGTCTACAGGCACCTGCGATGAGGTTGATGCCTTGGAATAGTACGCCGCAATCTTTGCCGCGGAAATAATTGTTTCCTCGCTTAACGGCTCACCGTTACAGCATACCACAACATGGGATCCCGGTATATTTTTAACATGGAACCACATATCGGATTTTGCGGCAGTTTTGGTAGTTATAAAATCATTTTGCTTGTTGTTTTTGCCTACCAAAACTCGGTATCCCTCTTTTGTATAATACTCTCGCAAGTCTGATACAGATGTGTTTTTCTTTCGGGAATTTCGGTTTTTACGGCTCATATAACCGCCTTCGGCAAGTTCTTCCCTTATTTCGGAAATATCCGCAAGGCAATCACAACGCGACAGTCCCTCAAGAACCGATTCCAAATATACAATTTCATCGTTATCGGCTTCAATAAGACCTGTTAAAGTTTGTTCGGCAGTATGGCTTTTTTTATAATCCTTAAAATATTTTGCCGCATTTGCCGCCGGGCTTAATGCAGGATTAAGCGGAATTGTTATATCATTTAGTTCACTGTCATAATAATTCTGAACCGTAGCACTTTTACTTCCTAAGGGTATCGCATACAAATTCGCCTTTAAAAGCTCACCATATATACGCAGTTGTTCCCTATCGGCGCAAGCCTCTAATTCCTTTTTACGCAAAGCCATACGCTTCAATGCGCGTGAATGTGCATTATTTACTATTTTCAAAACATCGGTCGCCGAGCGCACTATACGGGCTTTTAACTCCCTTTCTGCATAAAAGCTGTCAAGTAATTTACTGAAGCTTTCATATACTGATATTTCAGCTGTATTACCGTATTGCAGAATTTCGGTAAACGAATAATCAGCAGGCTTGCCATCGATAAAAATAATAACAGGTTTTATCCCTGACTTTAAATCATTTAACACATTATCAAAAGCCGCTTCTACCGCTTTCCTATCGCAGATATCTGCTACAACAATATCATCGCCTAAAGCCTTGTAAGCAATCTCTCTTGCTATAAGGGGCGAAAAACCGTCTACAACATTAAGTATAGCTTTAGACAACGGCAATGCAGTACACTCAAAAACCTTATCAAAGATACAATCTACAGAGCAACTTAAAGGGTTGAGCTTTTCCTGTGCTTCAGGATAGGTATACATAGCACCCGGCTGTACAATACGCTGAGAGGTTTCAATATCGCTTCGCCTTATCGCATCTATAATCCTGCCTGTATCATCTACAAGTACGATATTAGAACGGTTGCCGATAAGCTCGCACACAATTTTAGGCGAAACTCGGTCCCCCATTTCATTCGTTGTTTCAAAGTTAAACTCAATAATACGCTCAAGACCCGGTTGTGTAACACTTATAAGCCTTGCCGCCGAAAAATGCTTACGGGCAAGCATACAAAACATTGGCGGAGTATCTGGATTTTCATATTTTGTTTCGGTGAAATGAACACGTGAAGCACCCATTCTTGCCGAAAGAATAAGTCTTGAAGCAAAACCTTTTTTGCGTAGCAAAAATACCAGCTCATCGCGTGATGGCTGGTAAATTTTATCAATGTGGCAATCTACGGCATTACAAAGCTCCGCAGTGATTTTATGTGTAAAACCGCCGTCAAACGGCATAAGAACCCTCCAATATCTGCCCTAACTTTTCTGCGGCAGACTTGTATTTTTGATATTCCTCCTGTTTTGAAGGAACCTTTTCAAGACTTTCGGCACATTTAGACAGACGTATATATTGTTTTTTAATATACGCCTTACCTTGCGGTGTATCAGCAGTTACCTTACCAACATAAATCATAGCAGGGTCAAATTCCGATATTACACCGTTATATTGAACCGAAAAAATAGAATAAACGTGACCGTTTTCTTCTAAAGGGGTTTCGGATTCAATTTGAAATCCGTTTTTGAAAAGATACTCACGCAAAGCTTCCGCCGAGGTCATAGGTTGTAAAATAAGGCTTATTTTGCTGTTATAAATCCATTCGCAACGCTCAATAATGCCCGCAATAACCTCTCCACCCATACCGCATATTAAAATAGAGTTAGGCTCATACATATCGATTCCTTCGAGAC
>JAZSKL010000058.1:0-3206 GCA_045534855.1 Acutalibacteraceae bacterium | reverse complement strand
TTACAGACGATATTAACAATAAGATTTATTCAACCACTGCAGGTCAAAAACAGGCTGTACTTTCAGGTATTGCTTTGAGCGAGTTTAAAGCAAGTGCTACTATGAAGAGCACTACTGCAGGCGCTACTTACAATATGGGCTTTGACTTTATGATAAATGAGTCTACCCATTCAGGTGCGGCTTTCAATACTAACGATGCAACAAGAGGCTATGAAGGCTATCGTGTAGTATTGGTTCGTAACTCTAATTCTTCTTCAAATCCTGCGGGTACAATTCTTTATCTCTTTAAGTTTACAAAGAGCGAATCGGGTTATACTCGTACACAGGTTAAGACTGCTTCTAATTCTGACTTCTTTGCTGATTACACCTCTTACGCTGAAATTGAAGTCGACTTCACTGTTGAGCTCGTTGACGGCACACTTACTGCAAAGGCTGTTATGTGCGAACATCCTGATAAAACTATAACCCTTACACACGATGGTTTTGAGGGTTCAGGTGCTACAGGTTGGTTTATTTCGGGCGGTGGCTCACTTACAGGTCTTTCTGTAAAAGCTCCTTATGAAAATGCTAAAATTACTGTTGCTCCGGCACAGAATGGTACTGTTTTTGCTGCTGTAAACAGCGGTGCTGCAGGTGTTGGCGATACTGTTAAGATTATGGCTGTTGCAAAGGCAGGATATGTTGCTTTGGCGGCTTATACTACCGTAAACGGCGTAAAGACCGAGATTGCTGAAACCGCAGACGGATTTGTATTCACAAAGACCTACGGTGCAACCGAAATCTCTGCTGATTTTGCAATGCGTGGCGACCTTGACAGAAATGACGAGCTTGGCGCAGATGATGCTATTGCTTTGCGTAAGCACATTTTGAGTATTGAAAAGGCTAACGAAAAGCTTGCTGACTGCAATGCTGATGGTTTTGTAAATGTTAAGGACCTTGTAAATATTAAAAAGCAGATTGCTGCAAACTAATAATCAGTTAAAAATTGAAACAATCAAGAGCACGGCTCCGCCCAATAGGGCGGGGCTGTGCTTGTATTTTTTAATGTTATTTTATCGTATTAAACTACTATTTTTGAGCTATAATTCAGTAGCTGATTCATATTTTTACCATTTTTTGTTCATTTTTGGATATTTGGACAAAAAGAATATATTTTTTTATATCTTAATATGTAATAACAACTACCAAATAAAACAAAAAGTCGGTTTGTTAAAACAAAAGTCATACCACATAATAACTATTTTGTTGTATAATGTATATGTCAATAAATCAATATGGGGGAATTGTCGAATGTACAGTTTTGAAACGATTGAAAAACATCCAAATCCGCAGGTTTACCGTAAGGATTTTTTATGTCTTGACGGGGAGTGGAAATTTGCTTTCGATAACGAAAACAAAGGATTGTCAGAGGGTTGGCAAAATAAAACTGATTTACCTCAAAATATCCGTGTTCCGTTTGTTTATCAGTCGAAATTAAGCGGTATAAACTCAAGTGAATTTTGTGAGGTTGTTTGGTACAAGCGTACTTTTGAAGTTCCCGAAAACTTTGGTAAAAAACAAACTGTTTTGCATTTTGCGGCTGTTGATTATGAATGTGATGTTTGGATAAACGGTCAGCACGCTACTCATCATATTGGTGGATATTCCTCCTTTAAGGTAGATATTACCGAGCTTTTGTGTGATGGCGAAAATGATATCACATTAAGAGTTTCCGACCGTGATTTTGCTAAAGAGAGTATTCGCGGTAAACAGCTTTGGGGCAAGGGTGAGTTTGGTTGTTGGTATAAGCGTTATACCGGTATTTGGCAAAGCGTTTGGATTGAAGCTGTTTCAAGAGTACATATTGATAAATTTATTCTCCGAGGCGATGTTGATACAAATAAGGTTTCAATAAAAGCAGAGCTTAACGGATTTTTACCTGATGAGGTTTTCAGTGCTGATATTGAAATTTCTGTTAATGATATTTCTGTTGCCTGTGCTTCATTTGATGTTCATAACGGTTATATCGATGAAAGCATCTGTGTTGACTACCTTAATTCACCTTTCAGGGGCAGTGAGTGGTGGTCTCCCGAGCATCCTAATCTTTATCAGATGCTTATAACTCTAAAAAATGCTGACGGTGTACTTGATGAGGTTCAAACCTATTTTGGTATGAGAAAGCTTGAGGCTTCAAATGGTAGGGTATTGCTTAATAACTTCCCGTTCTATCATCGCAGTATTTTAAATCAGGGCTATTACCCTGAGGGATATATAACCCCCGAGGATGATGAACGCATAATTTCTGATATTAAGCTTATTAAGTCAATGGGCTATAACGCAATGCGTATTCATCAGAAGATTGAAAGTCCAAGATTTCTTTATTGGTGTGACCGCATAGGTATTGCAGTTTGGGAGGAAATCCCCTCAATGTATCATTACCGTGAATTACAGGCACATCAGATTATCAGTGAGATAACCTCAATTGTTGAAAGGGATATAAATCATCCTGCAATTACTGCGTGGGTTCTGTTTAATGAATCCTGGGGTGTACAGCAGATTCGTTTTGATACCCAACAGCAAAACTTTACAAAAGGTGCTTACTTCACTGTTAAATCTATGGATCCAACCCGTTTTGTTATCAGTAATGACGGCTGGCAGCAAACCGAGACCGATTTGGTTACAATACACGATTATTCAGCATACGGACCTGAAATTTCCGAGCGTTACAATACCGCAGGTTATCAGATAGGTGAAAATCCGGTTGCAGGTCAGCGCAGATTTGCTTTTGCTGAGGATCATTCATATAAGGGACAGCCTGTAATGCTTACCGAGTTCGGAGGTATCTCATATGCCGCAGACGGCGGTTGGGGTTATAACGATAAGGTTAAAACCGAGGATGAGTTTGTTGAGCGTTTTGCAAGTCTTACATACGCTATAAGAAAAATTCCGTATATGACCGGTTATTGCTTTACTCAATTTACAGATGTTGAAAATGAGCAAAACGGTTTGGTTACAATAAACCGTGAGCCAAAAGCAGATCTTGAAAAGATAAGAAAGATAAACATTGGTGCGGTAAAGATATAAATTTTAAGGAGGCATTTGCCTTGAAAAATGCAATGGTGTATAAAAAAGAACAAAATAAATGCGTTAAGCGTTTTATCGCATTGTTTTTTGCTTTAATACTGTTGTCTAACTGTGTGGTTGGTGCGTCTGAGGAAAATACAGAT
>JAZSKL010000259.1:0-4529 GCA_045534855.1 Acutalibacteraceae bacterium | reverse complement strand
TTTTTGTTTTCTGTCTTTTTGTCTGCCTCGCTTCCGCAACCTACAAATGTTGCCATAAGAGCAAGTGCCAAAACAATGCTTAAAATTTTTGCCAACTTTTTCATAATACATTCTCCTTTAAAATTTTAATAGGGAGTTTTTAAGTCCCCAAATTGACAATTGTTATTATATATTTATAAATATAATATGTCAAGTCTTTTTGCATAAATATGTATTATAGTATATTTATATTCATACTTGATTTTTATACAATAGTATGTTAAAATAATAACAAATCTGACATTGAAATATTTTTTTGAGATGAAAGATGCAGAAAAAATATGTTTGGCGTGTGGCTTTTGCTTTACGTTTTGTTTTGCTGTATCTTATATTGATACGGCAATTTTTTTTGGAGGTATTATGGAAGAAAGGGTAGCAGTAATAGGTATAATAGTAGAAAATCCTGATGCAGTAGGGCACTTAAATGCAATTCTTCATGAATACGGTGACTATATAATCGGCAGAATGGGTATACCTTATAAAAAACGCGCAATAAATGTTATAAGCATTGCGGTTGATGCTCCGCAGCCCATTATAAGCGCGCTTTCGGGTAAAATCGGAAGAATTAGCGGAGTAAGTGCTAAAACCGCCTATTCGGGTGTTGTAGGTAATGGATAATATAAAAAATTTAATTGATGCGATTTATAGTGGTAATGAGCTTACGGTTTTGGAGTATGAACAGCTTGTATCGGGTTATACTGCACAAAACGCCGATTACGCCGCGCGTCTTGCAGTTGAAAAGCGAAAAGCTATATACGGTAATAAGATTTTTATAAGAGGTCTTATTGAAATAAGCAGTTTTTGCAAAAATGATTGTTTTTACTGCGGAATACGCAAAAGCAATAAAAACTGTGAACGCTACCGCCTTACAAAGGAAGAAATTCTTGCCTGCTGTGTGTACGGATATGAGCTTGGCTTTCATACATTCGTTCTTCAGGGCGGAGAGGATGCATATTTTACCGATGAAAGGCTTTGCGAGATAATTAGTGAAATAAAGTTGCGGTATCCGGAATGTGCCGTAACGCTGTCGCTTGGAGAACGCTCTTATGACAGCTATAAACGGCATTATAATGCGGGTGCTGACCGTTATCTTTTGCGCCACGAGACCGCAGATGAAGAACATTACGGTAAGCTTCATCCGCAAAACTTAACACTTAAAAACCGAATGCAGTGCCTATATGATTTGAGAAAAATCGGTTATCAGGTTGGCTGTGGGTTTATGGTTGGCTCACCGTATCAAACAACCGAGTGTATTGCAAAGGATTTGAAATTCATAGAGCAGTTTAAGCCTGATATGTGCGGAATAGGCCCTTTTATTCCACATAAGGATACCGAATTTAAAAACGAGTCTGCAGGTACTTTGGAGCTTACTTGTTATTTACTTTCTCTTGTTCGGCTTATTCATCCTAATGTACTGCTTCCTGCTACAACAGCGCTTGGTACTATACATCCAAACGGTCGTGAATTAGGTGTGCTTTCCGGAGCAAATGTTGTGATGCCTAATCTTTCACCTATTGATGTGAGAAAAAAATATTCGCTTTACGATAATAAAATTTCAACGGGCGAGGAAGCCGCAGAATGTAAAGCGGCACTTAAAAATAAAATGCAGTCGATAGGCTACGAGGTAGTAGACTGTCGCGGTGATATAAAACTATAAAAAGAGGTAATTATTATGGCAATTTATAATCCTAAATCGCTTAAAGCGGAAGAATTTATCAATGACGGAGAAATAAGAGCAACGCTTGAATACGCTGAAGCTAATAAAAATAATGTTGAGCTTATTGATGCTATACTTGAGAAAGCGAGACCTAAAAAGACCGAAACAGGCTGTGTCTGCTCGGGCCTTACACATAGAGAGGCATCTGTGCTTCTTGCGTGCGATATTCCCGAAAAGGTTGAGGAAATCTACAAAATAGCGGAGGAGATAAAGCTTGCTTTTTACGGCAACCGTATAGTTATTTTTGCACCTCTCTATTTATCTAACTACTGTATAAACGGATGCGTTTACTGCCCTTATCACGCTAAAAATAAGCGTATTCCCCGTAAAAAGCTTACCCAAGAGGAGGTAAAGGCAGAGGTTATTGCTTTGCAGGATATGGGTCATAAACGACTTGCAATTGAAGCAGGTGAGGACCCCAAAAACAACCCGATTGAGTATATTCTTGACTGTATTAAAACTATTTACAGCGTAAATCATAAAAACGGCGCAATCAGGCGTGTAAATGTTAATATCGCGGCAACAACCGTTGAAAATTACCGTAAGCTTAAGGAAGCAGGTATCGGTACATATATTCTTTTCCAGGAAACATATCATAAGGAGAGCTATTTGAAGCTTCATCCAACAGGTCCTAAACACGATTATGATTATCATACCGAGGCTATGGACAGAGCAATGGAGGGCGGTATAGACGATGTAGGTCTCGGTGTATTGTTCGGTCTTGAGCTTTATAAGTATGAATTTGCAGGACTTATAATGCACGCAGAGCATCTTGAGGCAGTACACGGCGTAGGTCCGCACACCATAAGCGTGCCGAGAATCAAAAAGGCAGATGATATTGACCCCACTGCATTTGATAACTCTATTTCGGATGAAATATTTGCCAAAATCACCGCTTGTATCCGCCTTGCAGTTCCGTATACCGGAATGATTATTTCTACACGTGAGACCGAGGAGGTACGTTCTAAACTGCTTCGTCTTGGCATCTCACAGGTGAGCGGTGGCTCGCGTACATCAGTTGGCGGTTATACTCAAGAGGAGCGTCCGCACGATACCGAGCAGTTTGATGTTTCCGACCAGCGTACTCTTGATGAGGTTGTTCATTGGCTTATTGAGAACGGTCATATTCCGTCATTCTGTACTGCTTGCTACCGCGAGGGAAGAACCGGAGACCGCTTTATGAGCCTTTGCAAAAACGGTCAGATTCTTAACTGCTGCCATCCTAATGCACTTATGACATTAAGCGAATATCTTGTTGACTATGCTTCGGATAAAACAAAAGAAGCAGGCTTTAAAATGATAAAGGATGAGCTTTTAAAGGTGCCGATGGAAAAGGTACGTTTAATTGCAGAGCAAAATATTGAGGATATCAAAAACTCCAACCGCCGCGATTTCAGATTCTGATTTTTGGAGGAAGGTCTTATGGGACTTAATTCAACCGTTTCGGCAAACCGTTTGCATATCGGATTTTTCGGAAAACGCAATGTGGGTAAATCAAGCCTTGTAAATGCTGTAACAGGTCAGGAGCTATCGGTAGTTTCCGATGTTTTGGGAACTACTACCGACCCTGTTTTAAAAACTATGGAGCTTCTGCCTTTAGGACCTGTTGTGATAATTGATACACCGGGCTTTGATGATGTAGGTCTTTTGGGTGAAATGCGCGTTAAAAAGACGTTGGAGATACTCCGCCGAGTTGATATAGCTGTTTTGGCGGTAGATGCTACAGTTGGCTTTACCGATACAGAGAAAGAGCTTGTTGAGCTTTTTAAACAGCGCAAAATCCCCTTTGTAACGGTTTATAATAAGGCAGATTTGCTTGATAGTATACCGCAATCGGAAGAAAATGAAATTTATGTAAGCGCAACCGAAAATGAAGGCATTTTCGAGCTTAAGGAAATGCTTTCGAAAATCAAGCCTAAAGGTGAGCTTTCGGGAAAATTGGTTGGTGATTTGCTTAACAGCGGAGATGTTGTACTGCTGATAACTCCTATTGATTCTGCCGCACCAAAAGGCAGACTTATCCTTCCGCAGCAGCAGGTAATACGCGATATTTTAGATGCTGATGCAATACCTGTAGCGGTAAAGGAAAACGCTATAAAAACCGCTTTGGATTCAATTAAAAAACCGCCAAAGCTTGTTATTACCGATTCGCAAGCATTTGCAATAGCTAATAGGGAAGTGCCTGATTTTATTCCGCTTACATCTTTTTCAATAATAATGGCGCGCAGTAAGGGCTTTTTGCAAACGGCTGTAAACGGTGTAAAGGCAATAAAAGCGCTTAAAGACGGGGATACCGTTTTAATAAGCGAGGGATGTACCCACCACCGCCAATGCGGAGATATAGGAAGCGTAAAAATCCCTGCACTTTTGCGTAAGTTTACGGGTAAGAATATAAAAATTGAGCTTTCGAGCGGAAATCATTTTCCCGAAGAGCTTTCTAAATACGCGCTCGTTATACATTGTGGTGGTTGTATGCTCAATAACCGCGAAATGCAGTACCGTATGGAAACTGCAATAGATAACGGAATACCGTTTACTAATTACGGTACAGCACTTGCTTTTATGAACGGAATTTTAGAGCGAAGCATTACACCTATACCCGAAGCTATTGCTGAATTTAAAAAATGATTATCAGTAAAAAGAAACTGTAAAAAATAAATATTTACAGATAAATTTAAAAACTATAAAACAAACATCGTGAAAGAAATGTGAAATTTGTTTCTTTTACGATGTTTTTAATTTGCATAACCAAATAAATTGATATGTTGTGGGG
>JAZSKL010000188.1:0-3013 GCA_045534855.1 Acutalibacteraceae bacterium | reverse complement strand
CAAATATCCTATGGATTTGTGTTTTTTTAAAGACGGATATGCTTGGGTTATAACAAGCGCTCATGAAAAAGGTGCATTGATTTATACGGACAACAACAAAGAAATAAGAATTCTTAAAAAAATGGGATTTGAAATTTCATTTTTTGGTGAAGCGGATAATACAATATCCGGAAAAACAAAAGACGGAAAATTATGCTGGTATAATTAAAGAACACAGGGTAACACAGGGTAACACAGAATAACACAGAGGACGGTTCTCTGTGTTATTCTCATAAAATAGATGTTTAAGGAACACAGTGGACGGTTCCTTGTCTTGAAGTAATTTTCCGTTCTCTTTCCTCGTCTTCCTTTTCCCAATACTTTAGACTTTGCAAATCCCCTCGCCAACATCCGTTGGCCCTCTCCCATTTAAACCAAAATACGAAGTAACACACATAATACCACAAAAACAACAAAGCAGGTGCCATAAAAGGCACCTGCTTCAATTTTATTTCAACTTTTCAAGCCAAGCTTTATAATCGTTATATAGCTTCAAAGAATCCGGATGACCGCAAAAAGCCTTACTATCGGGGCTGTTCATCATTCCCTGATACTGATAAACAAGTATTTCATCAACATACGGTGATACACTTTGTATCTGCTTTTCTATACGTTCAAACGGTGCTGATTTTAACGAGCTTTGATAAACCTTTCCCGTAAACTCAAAAAGCTCTACATCAGCCCAAAGAGCACTTCTTCCTGCTTTATCGTGAGCCTTTCGCAAAGCCTCATAAAAGCGCGGTGTTTCATCGTATGTAGCTTTCTCAACACCAACCTCATCCTGATAAGCAACAAAATCGGCATCAATGCGCTCAAGATGTGAAATATATTTATCATCCGCTTTTAAATGGTTTGTACCGTAAGGCGCAATAAGTACCTTTGAAGCGGGTAAAAGCTCTCTTCCAAATTTAGCATAACGGTTTATATAATCCATAAAAAGGTCTGAAAAATATGGGTTTATATCGGTTTCATCAGGCAGATACCAACCGTAAAAAGCGCTGTTATCACCGTAAAGCTCAACCAAACGCTCCATCGCCTTAAAAGCACGCTTCTGAACGCCCAAATCAGTCATATTCACCTTTGGTTCGCTCCACTCGCCGTAATATCCGCAGGACATAAACACCTTTATGTTATTGCGCTTTGCGGCACGCATAAGAGCACCTATAGGGTCCTTTGCGGCAAGAGGGGCTAATGGGTAAATATCGGTATCAAAATAGCTGTGCGAGCCTCCCTCGTAAACGAGTGAACTTGCCATTAAAACAATATACTTCATACCGAGAGCCGCGATTTCATCTACCTTGGCTTCCCATTGCTCATCGGTAAATTTTTCGCAAGCCTCATTCCAGAAAACACCCTCCGCGGTGTTGTGATGCCTGAATTCAAACCAGGTACCGTTAATAGGTTTTAAAGTCATCTTTTTATTCCTTTATAATTTTATTTATATTAACCCTCTGAAAAAATTTCTTTTTGCAAATCAAGATAGTTTCCGCTAAATAAAAATGTATTTATACCAACAGCCTTTGCTCCCTCAATATTTGCGGCGTTATCATCAACAAATGTGCATTCCTGCGGTTTTAAACCGTACTTTGAAAGCAAATGATTAAAAATTTCGGGAGTTGGCTTTACAAGACCGATAGGGCCCGAAAAAACAAGCCCGTCAAACAACGAGAACAGCTCGTTTATCGATTTCACCTTACTATAATTTTCGGCAAAACCCTTGCTTATGTTTGAAAGAAGATAAAGACCGCAACCCTCCTCCTTTATACGCATAAGCAACGAACGCATACCCTCTATTTCAGGCAAATGCCTATACCAGTTATCATAAACTGCAACGGCACTCTCTTTAAGTCTTTCGGGCAAACGAGAACGAATACCCTCCTTAACCTCATCATCGGTTATTGTTCCCTCATCAAGCCTATCCCAATAAAGGCGGTCAAATATAACATCTGACGCAAGCTTAATATCAGCAGGTGCAGCTATATACTGTTCGGTCATAAAATCAGGCTCAAAATCAACCAAAACCTTACCGAAATCGAAAATATAATTTTTAGTCATTTTTCTTTCTCCAAACATTAAATTTATCTATTATTAAGGATATTGTAAATAACGTTTTAAGTCAAGAAACAATGTTGTAATTTTTTATTTGTATAAATAAAAATCGAAGCAAAATAATAGTTATATATATTATACACTGAAAAAATCTGATTTTATATCATTTTAAGATACGATTTTTTAGTTTATCGGGAGTGATTATTATGAATATACGTACCGACCTTATTACCGAAAGCTGTGAAATGCAGACCGGCGATACCAAAGGTGCCCAAACGCATGAGCGGAAAATCGGAGAAGTAACTATTAAAACGGTTATTATCAGAACAACCGAAGCGGCAGAAGCACTTGGCAAACCTCAAGGAAAATATATTACAATTGAGTTTGATGATATGGGCGAAAGTACCCGCCGAAAGCAATTACAGCAAGCCATTATAACAGCCCTTTCAGAGTTAATAAACAAAAGAAGTAATATTCTGGTAGTAGGTCTTGGAAACCGCGATATAACCCCCGATGCCATAGGACCTTTAACCGTTGACCGAATGCTGGCAACACGGCATATTGAAAAGCAGCTTTTGGATGAACTCGGTTTTGGAGAAATCAACAGTATATCTGCATTAACACCCGGTGTACTCGGAAAAACAGGTATTGAAGCGGTAGAAATAATAAAAGGAACTGTTGAACGCATAAAACCGCAGGCTGTAATTGTTATAGATGCTCTTGCCGCGCGCCATACAGAGCGTCTTTGCAAAACCGTACAATTTTGCAATACGGGTATAAGCCCCGGTTCAGGCGTTGAAAACTCCAGAAAAGAAATTAGCAGTACCGTACTCGGAGTACCGGTTATAGCAATAGGTATACCAACCGTTGTTGATATAAGAACGCTGATTTACGACCTCACCGAAAATGAAAATATAAAAGAAAA
>JAZSKL010000309.1:0-4869 GCA_045534855.1 Acutalibacteraceae bacterium | reverse complement strand
TCCGACTTCTCGGAAATATCAAAATACATTGCCTCCCAGTTGTTTATAACAATCGGGTGAACAATACTCTTATCAGCCGAACGACCGAGATAACCGCGGCATACTGCGTGGAAATTATGTGACATTCCGTTAAAGCCTTCGTTACTGTATGTAAGAAGTGCTTCGGGTGTTTCAAAGCTGTCACCGGGCTTCAAATTCCAAGAAAAAGTTTCAGGATTTACGCCCAACATAACGCGTGTGCAGTTAAACTGGTTCTTTTCTGCTGCTATCATAAAATCGGCACTGTATACTAAAGAAACACCGTATACATCACCGAAATCCTCGGTGGCTTCCTTATCACAAAAAGCGGCAAACGGATTAAGCAAATGGCTTGAAGTACCTCTGCGGCTTTCAATCGAAGATATACCCTGATGAAGCGGATAACGCTCAATATCACGTTCCCTTGCCCATGCGCCATTAAGAGTTACCATATCAAACTCGGTAGCATCAAAGTCAATAGACGCACTTGCAGCACGTAAAAGTTTAACATCGCCCTCTGAACAGTTTTTAATAACGGTATGACGGGCAATAATATTTTCCTTTTCAAAAACAGAATAGAACAATACCACCTCAACATTATACACTTCATCCAAAAGGGTGATTTCTATTGTGTCAATATTATCCGTATTTTTATCTAAAGACGGTAAGCCCTTGATAGGTGCCTTACCCTTATAGCTTTTATGAGAAATATATTTAAGCTCACTTACTCTTCTGCCGTTAGGTGCTTCAAACATAAATGACGGCATACGGTAGTCACCGCGACCGAATGTAGGATATTCACTCGACATGGTTTCAGGAGAATATCCGCCCGAAGATATACCCCAACTGCATCTGCGAACAAGACCGTAATAATCAATAGGCTCTTCGCCGAGAGGTGCGCCGTAATATACGTGACGCAATGTTCCGTTTTCCATAACCTTAATTATGTAATTGGTTTTTTCGGTTATTAAATATATATAACCGTTACTTTCTCTGATCATAAGTTACCTCCGCTATGACAAAAAGTATATAATTATTTATATTATACTTTAAAATAATAATTATTGCAAGAAAAGGTTTTAATTTTTTTTAAAAAATAAAACCCTCTGCAAAAAGCAAAGGGTTTTAACCATTTAATTAGTCGTTTACATAAGGCAAAAGAGCAACCTGACGAGCACGCTTGATTGCGTTAGTCAACTCACGCTGATGCTTTGTGCAAGTGCCGGTAGCACGGCGGGGTAAAATCTTTGCACGCTCCGAAATAAACTTACGAAGACGAGCAACATCCTTATAATCAATAGTTTCTACACGGTCTGCGCAGAAGTGACAAACTTTCTTACGTGCCTTCTTGCGAGCCGGTCTTTCCATCTTTTCCTTTTCCATTGAAAAGCTCCTCCTTTACAGATTATAATGGAGTTTAGAACGGAAGATCATCATCAGAACCGCCGATTTCGGTAAAGTCATTAGCATCGGCATTGCTGAACGATGCAGACTCCATACCAGGAGCAGCGCCTGAATCCCGTTTGGACTCCACAAATTGGGCATTACTTGCAACAACCTCAAAAACTGTACGGTTATTGCCGCTCTTATCAGTATAACGGCGGGTCTGAATTGAACCCTCAATACCGATAAGCGAGCCCTTCTTAAAATACTTACAAATAAATTCTGCTGTCTGACGCCAAGCAACGATGTTGATGAAGTCAGTCAAATTCTCCTCACCCGCACGGTAACGGCGGTTTACGGCAATTGAGAAAGACGTTACGGGAATATTGTTTTGAGTAGTTTTTAGTTCCGGATCAGCCGTAAGACGACCGGTTAAAACAACAATATTAAACATACTTTTTCTCCTTACTTCTTAATAACCATTACACGGAGAACACCATCGGTGATACCCGCAACACGCTCGAGCTCAGCCGGGAAATTAGCTTCACTTGTAAATGTAGTGAATACATAATAACCTTCAGCCTCATCATTAATGAGATAAGCAAGACGGCGCTTGCCCCAATCATCAACGTTCTCGATTGTACCGTTCTTGGCAATCAAGTCATTGAACTTATCCTTCAGCGCATTGAGAGCTTCCTCACCATTTGCTACTGAAAAGACCATAGCTGCTTCGTACTTATTGATCATTTTCTGCACCTCCTTCTGGACTTTTGGCCCCGTAATTTTTTACGGAGCAAGGAGCTAAAACCGGATTTCCCCAGTTAGCACAATGCGTATTATAACAGTTTGTGTTCGTTAAGTCAATCTTTTTTTTGAAAAAAAACTTGATTTTTATAATTTACATTACTATAATATATGTGTAAAATTGTGTGATTTAGGATGTGTGTTTATGCTGCTTGCCATAGATATCGGTAATACGAACATCACTTTAGGTGCGTATAATGACAATATTTTAAGCTTTACTGCAAGGTTATCAACCGATCTTCGCCTTACGGCTGATCAATACGCTATTCAGATTCGTGATATTATGGCACTTTACGAGCAGGATTTTCGCGATATTGAAGATTGCATAATTTCTTCTGTTGTACCGCAGGTTGGCGCATCAATATCGCGTGCTGTCTCAAATCTTTGTAATATTACACCCTTAATTGTAGGTCCCGGTGTAAAAACAGGGCTTAATATTAAAATAGATAATCCCGCACAGCTTGGTGCTGACCTTGTAGTAGGAGCAGTAGGTGCTATTGCAGAATACACCCTACCCTGCATCGTTATCGATATGGGTACTGCATCTACCGTAAGCGTAATCGACCGTAACGGTATGTTTTTGGGCGGTTGTATTGCCGCAGGCGTCAAGCTTACCTTAAAAGCACTTTTTGAAAACACATCACAGCTTCCCTCAATAGATATTACTGCTCCGCAATCGGTTATAGGCACCAATACGGTTGACTGTATGAAATCAGGACTTGTATTCGGAACTGCCGCTATGCTTGATGGTCTTATCGACCGCATTGAGGATGAACTTGGCGAAATTCCGACAGTTGTTGCAACGGGCGGTCTTTCAAAAGAGATTATCGTTCATTGCAGGCGTAATATTATATATAATGAAAACCTGCTTTTAGACGGACTTCGTGAAATATACGAAAAGAACTGTTAAAAAAACCAAAATTTAATGAGGCATTATCCGCATTTTGCGGTTTGCAAATATATTATGAACTGTACCCTGTAAAGGACAGTATCGGAGGTTATTTGTATGTCAAGAAAAAAGAAGAACTACATTTTCAGGATGACCCTGCTCAGCCTGTTCATAGCCCTAATGTTGGTTATGAACTTCACTCCAATCGGTTATATTACAACCGGCGGCTTTTCAATCACCTTGATGACCATTCCCGTAGCTTTAGGCTCAGCCTGTATGGGAATTGCCGGAGGTATCGTTTTGGGAGGAGTTTTTGGTCTGACAAGCTTTTTACAGGCATTCGGTATCGGTTTTATGATCGACCCTATGGCAGCCGTTCTATTTAACGAAAACGCCCTCGGTTATACCGTTACTTGTTTTGCACCAAGACTGTTTTTAGGCTTTGTTTCAGGTTTTATTATTTGGTTGTTTGAGCGCAAAGGTAAAGTCGGTATTCCTGCTTTCACCCTTTCGGCTGCTGTTGTTCCGTTTTTAAACACAGCATTGTTTATGACTTTTTATGCACTTTTTTATTCCGATACACAGCTCGGTGGAAAATCTGTAATGACTATTGTATTTTCAGCGTTTACACTCAATTTTGTTATCGAGCTTGCTGTTACTTTAATCGCCGGTATAGTTATCAATAAAGCAATATACAGCTATGCAAAGCGTTATTTATACCGTTAAAGCGTTAAATTTCTGTTTAATTCAACAAAAGGCGACCTTTGTCGCCTTTTATTTTTTACTTTTTTATAAAATTTATAAAATTAGAAAAAAATGCTTTATTTTTCCAAGAATATTTGGTATAATAATGTGGATAGCGGACAAGATGTCAATTTTTACGTCTTGTTTAGTTATTAAACTATGTTAAATATGGGTTTTCCATAAATATTTTTAGGAGGTTGACTTAAAATGAGTCACAAGTTTGTTTACCTTTTCTCTGAAGGCGACGCAAGCATGCGTGAGCTTCTCGGCGGTAAGGGTGCTAACCTTGCTGAGATGACCAAAATCGGTCTTCCCGTTCCGCAGGGCTTCACCGTAACTACCGAGGCTTGCACCCAGTACTACGAGGATGGCAGAAAGATCAACGATGATATCCAGGCACAGATCATGGAATACATCGACAAGATGGAAGGCATCACCGGCAAAAAGTTCGGCGATAAGACCAATCCTCTTCTCGTTTCTGTTCGTTCAGGTGCGCGCGCATCTATGCCCGGTATGATGGATACTATTCTTAACCTCGGTCTTAACGAAGAGGTTGTTGAAACCATGGCTGCACAGTCCGGTAATGCTCGTTGGGCATACGACTGCTATCGTAGATTTATCCAGATGTATTCTGACGTTGTTATGGAAGTTGGTAAGAAGTATTTCGAAGAACTTATCGACAAAATGAAGGAAGAAAAGGGCGTTAAACTCGACGTTGAACTTACAGCTGATGACCTTAAGACTCTTGCAGAGCAGTTTAAGGCAGAATACAAGTCTAAAATCGGTAAGGATTTCCCGAAAGATCCTAAAGAACAGTTAATGGGTGCTGTAGAAGCAGTTTTCAGAAGCTGGGACAACCCCCGTGCAAACGTTTACCGTCGTGACAACGATATTCCTTATTCTTGGGGTACCGCTGTTAACGTTCAAATGATGGCATTTGGTAACATGGGAGATGACTGTGGTACAGGTGTTGCTTTCACAAGAGACCCTGCTACAGGTGAAAAGAAATTAATGGGAGAATTCTTAATGAA
>JAZSKL010000277.1:0-4968 GCA_045534855.1 Acutalibacteraceae bacterium | reverse complement strand
TGTCAGGAGCTTTTGTCTTCCTAAGACCGCTTGGCCTCCGACTTCTGCATTAAGGAAAGCCTGCTCGCGAAGACGGGTAAGCAAGGTTTCATATTCAAAAACAGTTGTATCGGTAAAGATTGAGGGGTCAGGCTTAAAGGTAACGGTAGTACCTGTTTCGTTTGTTTCGCCTATTATTTCAAGGTCAGATACAATATTACCCTTTTCATATCTTTGCTTATAGATATTTTTACCGTCCCGAACCTCAACCTCAAGCCAGCTTGACAGAGCATTAACAACCGATGCACCAACACCGTGAAGTCCTCCGGAAACCTTATAACCGCTTCCGCCGAACTTACCGCCTGCATGCAAAATTGTAAATACAACCGTAACGGTAGGAATACCCTTTTGCGGGTTGATACCTACAGGAATACCACGTCCGTTATCGGTCACGCGGATAATATCCCCGTCCAAAATATCAACGGTGATTTTATCACAGTATCCCGCCAGTGCTTCATCGATAGAGTTATCCACAATTTCATACACTAAATGGTGGAGACCGCGCTCACCTGTTGAACCGATGTACATACCCGGTCTTTTTCTTACAGCTTCAAGTCCCTCAAGCACCTGTATCGAATTTTCATCATAACTTTCTGTTACAGGTAAATTTAATTCTTCGCTCATACTTTTTCTCCTTTTTAATATGAGTTAATTTTTATAGGTTTTCCAGCATTCCCGTTCTTTTAAGCAAGGTTGATGAGGAAAGCTGGGAAATATAAATTTTTTGTTTTTTATCGTTTTTCTCGGCGCATACAACAAAGGATTTTGGAAGCTCGTAGGAAACAGTTACCGCTTCTTTTCTTTTTTCAGCCTTTGCAAGATAATCCCTGCTTCTTTTTGAAACGGTTGTACTGTCCAAATCGAAAATTCCTATAATATCCTTGGTTCTTATAATAGTTTCGTTACCCAAATGAAGATACATAAAAGCTACCTTTCAGTAATTTTTCCGTTTTCAACACAGAATACCTTACCGCCTTTAAGCGATGCAATATTTGACGGGTCGCAACAGCTTAAAAAGCACTGCCAATTACGAATATGATTAAGAATATACTCCTGACGAGAGGGGTCTAATTCACTCATAACATCATCCAAAAGGCAAACAGGATATTCACCCGAAATTTGCTTTATAACGCCTGCCTGTGCAAGCTTTACGGTAAGAGCAATGCTTCTTTTTTGACCCTGTGAGCCGTAATTTCGGGCGGAAAGCTCATTTATCTTAAAATCAATATCATCGCGGTGAGGACCAACCGAGGTATTTCCGCTGTACATATCCTCACGCCTTGAAAATTTAAGCTTTTCAAGTAAAGCTTCACCGTTTGAACTGCAAATATATTCAGCACCGATTATTTCTCTTCCGCTTGAAAGTCCGAAATAAATATCCGGAATATATTTTTTAAGAATTTCTATATATCTTTTTCTTAAATTGATGATTTTTTCTCCCTTTAAGGCTATCTCTTTTTCAAAAATATCAAGCATTATTGAAAGGGAATTATCGTATTTATATTCCTTTATGGTTTGATTTCTTTGCATAACCGCTTTTGTATAGTCCCTCAAAAGAGAAATATAATTAGGATAAAGCTGACCTACGGCTATATCTAAAAATCTTCTTCTTACAGCGGGACCCTCGGTTATCAAAGAAAGGTCAACAGGGGAAAAGACTATCGCATTAAATTTTCCTGCAAGCGCACTCGGACTTTTTAAAGCTTTATCATTTAAAAAGGCAGTTCTTTTATCGGAAAATTCCATTTTTGCGGTGTAAACCGTTCCGCTTTCCTCAAATTCAAGCTCGTTAATACCCTTTTGGCTGTTAAGATTTAAAAATGCGCTGTCCTTTGAATTGCGAAAGCTTTTAGCACCCGTAAAAAGCCATATAGCCTCTATTAAATTTGTTTTTCCCTGTGCATTTTCTCCGCAGACGATATTCATTCCGCCGTTCGGTTCAACCTGAACATCCAAAAGATTGCGGAAATTTTTGCAAGAAAGCTTATTTACCTGCATTTTTTATAACGAGTGTGTTACCGTCAAACTCTGCGGTTTCACCTAAATGAAGCTTTTTACCCCTTTGCAGACAAACCTCACCGTTTACCTTTACAAGACCGTCCTGTATCACCATTTTTGCGTGACCGCCGGTTGATACAAAGCCGGCAAGCTTTAATGCGGCATCAAGCTTTATAAATTCTTCTTTAATAGTTAAATTCTTAATTTCTGCCATTGTTCAACCTCATAGGCATAACTATATAAACATAGTCTTCTTCATTATTTTCGGGTGAGCAAAGCACAATACCTGCATTAACACCGTTAAATCTGATTTTAACTGCCGAATCATCAATAGCTCTCAAAGCATCCAAAAGCAAACGGCTGTTTATACCTATTTCAAAGGGCTCACCCTCCAAGGATATTTCAAACTTCTCGGTAACACGACCCATAGAGGTTGTACAGTTAAAGGTTACTTCGTGTTCATCAAAATAGCAACGGATAGGAGAAGTAAGATAATCATTTATAAGAAGAGATACACGCTCAACAATATTTATAAGCTCGTTTGTTTTAATAACAACGCACTGCTTGTATTCCGATGGGATAATCTTCTCATAATTAACGTATTCACCCTCTAAAAGACGGGATATGAACAAATAACCGTCAATATTAAAGGAAATAAGTCTTTTTCCAACTATAATATCAATATTTTCCGTATCATCGGAAATAAGCTTTACAGCCTCACTTACTGCCTTACCTGCGGCAATAAATTCAATTTCACAATCAACATCAACCTTTTGACGGCGGATTGCAAGACGGCATCCGTCCACCGCAACAAGCTGTAAAATACCGTTTTTAACCGATACATCAAGACCGGTTAAAATAGGTCTTGTTCCCTCGGTTTGTGCAACGGCAAAAATAGTACCGTTAACCATATCGGAGAAAACCTTACTGTCAACCCTTATTTTTTCACCGTCAGCAACAGAAGGCATTTCAGGAAAATCAGTAGCAGCCATACCCATAATGTCAAACACTGCTTCGCCGCAGGAAATATGGCAAAGAAGTTTTTCATCGGCGCTTATTTCAACCTGAAGTCCGTTCATCTTTCTTAAAATATCTGCAAGAAGTCGGGCATTGATAACAATATCGCCCTCTTCATCGCATCTTGCATACATTTCCTTTCTCATACCCATTTCAAGGTTGTATGCCGAAAGAGTTAAAAGTCCCTGCTCTGCAGAAAGTAATATACCCTCTAAAACAGGCATTGTGCTTTTTGCACCAACTACACGCTGAAGCTTTGAAACACACTCCAACAGCTTTGCGCGCTCAACGGTTATAATCATTTTTTTCGTCCTCCGTTTGTATATATGAATGATAAAAATAAGTAGTAATAATAAGTGCGGTGGAAAAGGAGTAAAACCCTTATAAAGCCCTAAAACAAGGCATTTTCAGCCGGTGAATAGAAATTGGATTAAAATTGGATAACTTTAATAACTTTTACTTATCAACAGAGATTGTTGATAAACTATAAATAATTAAAGTGGACAAGTTGATAAATTTAATTATTTATTCGCCTTTAAGGTTTTTTATAATTTCATCAACGAGAGCCTTTTCGTGAGGCTTATCTACAAGGAAGTTTTCAATTCTTGTAACATTGTAAAGAACGGTTGAATGGTCTTTGCCAAAGGCTTGTCCTATTGCTTTATATGAAAGGTCGGTCGTTTCTCTTGTAATATACATAGCAACCTGACGGGCAAGAGCAAGCTGTGCCGTTCTGCGGTTTGAGAGAATATCGTTTTCGGTTACATTATAGGTTCTTGCAACCTCGGAAATAATCTTTTCGGTTTTTATAGGTTCGGGTTTTGAATCGTTAATAATATCTCTTACAAAGTTCTGAACAACGCCCTGAGAGGGGATTTTACCCTGAATGGTAATATAAGCATGAAGCTTTTTAACAACGCCCTCAAGCTGACGGGTATTATCTCTTATATGCTCTGCTATGTAGAAAACAAGCTGTTCATCAATGTTGATTTCAACCTGCTCTGCTTTTTTATTGATAATACCAACGCGGGTTTCAAAATCAGGCGGAGTAATATCAGCAAAAAGACCGCTTTCAAAACGGGAACGTATACGGTCATCCAAATGGTTTATTTCCTTTGGAGGACGGTCAAGCGTTACAACTATCTGCTTATTGTTCTGATAAAGTGTGTTAAAGGTATTGAAAAATTCCTCCTGCGTTGATTCTTTGCCTGCGATAAACTGAATATCATCTATAAGCAAAACGTCCGCAGTGCGGTATTTATCGTGAAATTCATCCATAGCCTCAACACCGCTTTTAAGTGCCTGAATAAGCTGATTGGTGAAATCCTCACTTCTTACATAAGTAATTTTCTTACTTGGATATTTTTTCTTTATATGATTTTTAATAGCGAGCAGAAGATGGGTTTTACCAACACCCGAATTACCGTAAATAATAAGGGGATTGTAAATAATGCTCGGCTTATCTGCAACTGCAAAGGAAGCAGCATGGGCAAAACGGTTTGTAGAGCCAACAATAAATGAATCAAAGGTGAAAAAATCTTCAAAGGTTAAGCCTTCGCTGAATTGTTCAGCTTTACGGATTTTATCCTCCTCTTCATCAAAAATAATAACCACCTCAAGCTCTATTCCCATAACTGCCTTAACAGATTCCTGCAAAACAGCAGAATAATTTGCCTGAATAATAGTTTGCAGGTATTCATTGTTTATACCGATAATAAATTTACCGCCCTCTATAGAAATGGGTCTTAAATTCTTAAAAAAGCAATCAAAAGTTATAACCGAAATTCTGTTTTTACATTCCTCACATACCGCTGACCATATATCATCTAATGATTCAATTGGCATATTCTTTTTTCACTCCTGTTCAATAATATATATATAATAATAATCTAAAGATAATAATACCTATGTATT
>JAZSKL010000056.1:0-6923 GCA_045534855.1 Acutalibacteraceae bacterium | reverse complement strand
TGTCAGGAGCTTTTGTCTTCCTAAGACCGCTTGGCCTCCGACTTGCCGCAAGCTGCGAAACAGCTTACCATCATTGCAAGTGCCATGATAAGGCAAAGAATTTTTGCAAACATTTTCATAATTATTTCTCCTTAAATGTTTTGTTTAGTTTTATTTTGATTTCCCATTCTTTCGTGCCAAAGAAAAGGGGAATTATCAACTATTTTCTTTTAAATTCGGTATTTTCAAAGGGTGACATTTTGATTATCAGCGTATCATCCCCATCAAACTCATACTCAACCGCACCGCCATCAATCATAAGAACGGATTTTTTGAGTGAATATTTAAAGGAAAAGGTCATCTGTTCGCCAAACTGCTCAACCGTTTGCTCAACATTTTTATCAAAATCGGCGTTATTTTTCTTTTCCCATTCTTCAACCGTCATTTTAAGCTGTTGCTCAATAACCTCTCGCAACGCCTTTTTTAAGGTCTTTATCATTTTAGCAGTATTATATGAGGAAGTCAAGTTTTCTTTTCCGTCAAAGGTAAGTTCAATTTCAAAGAAAATTTCCTTATCGAGTCCTGCCGATTTACCGAGCTCAACCGAGCCAATCCAAGTGCCGGTAATGCGTTCGCCGTCATTTTCGTAATCACTACAGCCCGATACTGCGCCGACTAACAGCAAAAGCGACATTATCAGCAAGAAAAATCTTTTTAAAAATTTTGTATTCATTTTTTAGCCTTGCTCGGTAAAATAGGACATTCCCTCGGGTTTTACAATATCCTTTTGGCTTATAAAACGCAGGAAAATCGGGGTGAGGAAGGGTAAAATAAATCCTAAAACGGTATATAATGTTCCGCCGCCAAAGCTTGCATATATCTTATTAAGAAGAACAGTTTTTAAAATATGACGCAAAACAAGAACAATTATTAAAGCGGTAAAAATAATAATCGCTGCCGCAAAAATTTTAAATTCATCGGCGTGAATCGTCTGCTTGCCTGCGGCATAGGCTTTGTCTGCGGCGAAAACGAGCTTACTTAAACCGATTCCGCCGAAAATCAACGATAAAATTCCAAGCGCAACCGAAGCAAGGCTTAAAACGGCACAGAATTTTCCAATAAAGCTGCTTTGACGTTTGTTATTTGCCGCCATATCAAGCGCATTATCCGAAAAAAGCGGAACAAAGCTGTACCAAGCGCGGCTGTTGCCCTGACGGCGCAGAATATCATAAAGCGAAAGCGCTTTAAGCGAGCGCAGAAACAGAGAAATCAAAAGCAGTACAACAAAAACCGCAACAAATAAAATAAAAATCAGGTTTATGCGTTGCTCGGTTATACCGAAATCAGCAAGAGACATATTAAAACTCCTTTTTGTTTTGAATTAAGATAGAAATATAATTTATTTTTTGCGTTTTTACAGACAGTCGAGAACTCCTGCCCCTACGATGTAATAATATTTTTTACATAACCTTAATCCCCCTTGTGAAGGGGGGATGTCTTGACGTAAGGCAAGACAGGGGGATTCATTAAATAAATGCTAAATACTGTATTGATTCATAAGCGCAGAAGCTTAAAAATACAATAACGATCGGGTGGGTGAATACCGCCTTATAGCGCGCCTTTTTGGTAAGGGGCATTACGGTTTCCATATCCTTTAAATAAGGCTCTCCCGTTTCGGCATCAAACACGGTTTCGCGGTATTTTACCGTTGGTTCTTCAAAAACAAACATCTTTTTATCGTGGCGGAGCATCCACGCTCCAACTAATCCCAACAAAAGCGCCGCCGCAAGATACAGCGTATACCACAGGCTTAAAACCTCCGAAGAAGTATCAAAACAGAACTCAATAACCACCGAAAGCAGGTTATTAAATGCGTGAACGGCGCAAGCTATCCACATAGTTCCCGTTTTATACCTTATAAAGCCACAAACAAGACCTACCAAAAAAGCAAAAGGAATCTGCTCAAAATTTCCGTGCATAGCGCCGAAAAGAATTGCGCTTGTCATTATAGCAAAGCCCTCGCCGTAACGGCGCAAAAGACCCTGAACCACACCTCTGAAGGCAAATTCCTCCATAAGGCCCGGTTCAATCGAAATAACCAGCACCGAGATAATAAATCCTAAATTTCCCTCGGGGAGCTGCATACCGCCGGGCGAGTAGCTTACACCGAAAAGGTCAAAAATAATATCGGCAAAGGATGAAAGAATATTTGCAAACGCGCAAAAGCTTATACCTATTAAAAAATACGGTAGACCCGTACCTTTTTTAGGTTTTGAAAGCGGAATTAAATCGCTTAAACGGAATTTTGCCGCCTTTGCCGCAATTAAAAACGGCACGCCAAAGCAAAGGGTAGTTATTACCATATTAAGCACCAAGGAAACAGCTCCATCACTTAAAAAGGCATAAATATCCTCATACTTAAAGCCGGAATACAGCAAAATCAAAACCAAGCAGGTTGCAAAAAGCGCCATTATACCCATAATTGTAAGGCAGGGAATTGCCAAAACCCTTGTTCTTCTGCGAAGCTCTTTACGCTCGCGCTGTTCAAGCTGAATTAAAGGGTCTACATAAATTCTGTTAACCGCAGGATGCGGTGGTGACGGCACAAACGGCGGATATTGCGGTGGTTGCACAGGGGGCATAGGATTTGGCGGCATAAACTGATTATACTGATTATACTGCGAATATTGCCCATAAGAATTCTGTGGTGGAAAATACCCATACTGACCGTTATTTTGCGGGGCTTGAAAATTTTCACCGTTTAAGGGGTTGTTAAAATTATTCTGATTGTTTCCAGATTGAAAATCCACTGAACAACAGCCTTTCTTTAGCAGTTATTTTGCGGAGAAGCTCTTAAACTCCTCCGCAAAACGTTAAAATTATTCTTCGCTGACCTCGTCTGCCGCTTCGGTCTCCTCAATAGCTGTTTCGTTGATTTCTTCTTCGGTTTCCGCCTCTGCCGAGTCCTCATCGGGAGCATCGGGAGTTGCGTTTACCTCTTCTTCATCGTGTTCTGCCATACCGACAGAAAGTATCTTTCTTACCTCTTCCTTATCCTTGTTCTTGGTGTTCATAATTCTTACACCCTTTGAAGGACGGGCAAACTCGGAAATATCATCCATAAAGATACGGATAATAACGCCGTCATCGGCAATCATTATAACATCGGTATTTTCGCTTGCAGGAAGAACAGCCGCAACATTACAGTTATATTTATCTGTTCTGTAGTTCTTTATACCCTTACCGCCGCGCGATTGCAAACGGTAATCCGAAATAGAGCTTATTCTTCCGTAGCCGTTATCGGTAATGGTTAAAATCTTGGTGTTTTCATCGCAGATTGCCATATCAACAACGCTGTCATCGCCCTTAATGGTAATTGCCTTAACACCGCGCGCGGTTCTGCCCATAGGACGAACATCGCTCTCACGGAAGTGGATAGAAACACCCTTTTTGGTTGCCAAGAGTAGATTATCGTTGCCTGTTGTCATACGAACGAACATCAAAGCATCGTCTTCATCAATAGAAAGGGCAATAATACCGCTCTTACGGGTATTTTTAAACTCTGAAAGACGGGTACGCTTGATAATTCCTTTTGCAGTAACCATACAAAGGAAGCGTTCCTCATCATCCTTAACTGTGCAGGGGAGAATGGTTGTAATTTTTTCATCCGGCATAAGCGGAACAACATTTACTACATTCATACCCTTACTCTGTCTGCTGCCCTCGGGGATTTCATAAGCCTTGATGCGGTATACTCGGCCGAGATTTGTGAACATCATAATAGAATCGTGAGAAGAGCATACAAACATATTCTCAACAATATCGTCTTCTCTGGTGCTCATACCGCGAATACCCTTACCGCCACGGTTCTGAACAGAGTATTCACTTGCGGGAACACGCTTGATATAACCGTTTTGGGTTTTGGTGATAACGCAGGTTTCCTCGGGAATAAGGTCTTCAATATCAACCTCGCCTGCAACATCGGAAATTTCGGTACGGCGCTCATCCGAGAACTTATCACGAAGATTAAGGCTCTCGGTCTTGACAATATCAAGTATACGCACGTGAGAAGAGAGAATTTCATCACATTCCTTGATAAATTCAAGTTTTTCTTTGAGTTCATCAAGAATTTTCTGTTTTTCCATACCTGCAAGCTTACCTAACTGCATCTGAACTATTGCCGTGGTCTGAATATCATCAAGACCGAAGCGGTCGGTCAAAGCCTGTTTACTTTCAGGGATGGTTTTTGAATTACGGATTATTGCAATAACCTCATCAATAAAGTCAAGAGCAATCCTTAAGCCCTCTAAAATATGGGCGCGCTCTGCGGCTTTACGGCGGTCAAACTCGGTACGACGGCGAACAATTTCACACTGGAAGTCAATACTGTTCTGAAGCATTTCCTTGAGTGTTAAAATCTGCGGTCTGCCGTTTACAATTGCCAAAAGAATTGCACCGAAGGTTGTTTGCAAAGCAGTATAAGAATAAATTTTGTTAAGAACAACCTGCGGATTTGCATCGCGCTTAACATCAACAACTATTCTGATACCGCCGTCTCTTGCGGAAGAATAGTCAACAACGTCATCAATGCCCTCAATACGCTTTTCTGCGGCAAGGTCGTAAATGTGCTTAACAAGGTCTTGCTTTCTAACCTTATATGGAATTTCGGTAATAATTATGCGGAATTTGCCGTTTTTGATTTCCTCAATTTCAGCCTTACCGCGAACGATAATTTTACCTCTGCCGGTAGCATAAGCGGCACGAATACCGCTTCTTCCCATAATTATACCGCCTGTTGGGAAGTCAGGACCCTTTATGTGCTGGCAAAGCTCCTGCAAATCGGCATCCGGATTATCAATAAGACAGCACATAGCATCAATAACCTCACCGAGGTTATGAGGCGGAATTTCGGTAGCCATACCAACGACGATACCGCTTGAACCGTTAACAAGAAGATGTGGAAAACGAACCGGTAAAACTTCGGGTTCTTCCAAACGGTCATCATAGTTTGGAAGCATATTAACGGTTTCTTTCTTAATATCATCAAGCATACTGTAAGAAAGGCGGTTCATTTTTGACTCGGTATAACGGTAAGCAGCGGCAGGGAAGCCGTCTATATTACCGAAGTTACCGTGACCGTCAATAAGGGGATAGCGGAGGGAGAAATCCTGCGCCATACGAACCATTGCATCGTAAACCGAAGCGTCACCGTGAGGATGGTATCTACCAAGCACCGCACCAACGGTATCGGCGCATTTACGGTGTTTTCCGTCAGGACTCAAGCCGTTTTCATACATAGTATAAAGAATACGGCGGTGAACCGGCTTCAAACCGTCACGAACGTCAGGTAAAGCACGTCCCACAAGTACCGACATAGAATACTGAAGCATACTTTGCTTTACTTCATCGGTAATTTCAACCGGCACAATATTGGTTTCTTCACTACTGGGCCAGTAAACATTTTCCTGTTTTGCCATTTTTCTCTCTCCTTTCCTTAAATATCAAGGTCGGTTGCATAAACCGCATTTTCTTCAATGAATTTTCTTCTTGGTTCAACCTCTTCACCCATAAGGATTGTAAAGGTTTCATCGGCAATAGCGGCATCCGCCATTGTTACCTGTAGGAAGGTTCTGCGCTCGGGGTCAAGAGTTGTTTCCCAGGGCTGGTCGGGGTCCATCTCACCAAGACCCTTATAACGCTGAACATCGGCTGTTCCGCCCAACTGCTCAATATACTTTGTTTTTTCCTCATCGGTAAATGCATCAAAATGCTGTTTACCCTTTGAAACGCGGTAAAGCGGAGGCTGTGCTAAATAAATATGACCTGTTTCTATAAGCTGTGGCATATAACGGAAGAAGAATGTTAATAAAAGTGTTCTGATATGGCTTCCGTCAACATCGGCATCGGCCATAATAACAATTTTATCGTAACGAAGTCTGTTAATATCAAAGTTTTCGCCTATTCCCGTACCCAAAGCAACGATAACAGGGGTCAGCTTATCGTTACCGTAAACCTTATCTTCTCTTGCCTTTTCAACATTGAGCATTTTACCCCAAAGCGGCAGTATTGCCTGATAGGTAGAGTTTCTGCCCTCAACCGCCGAGCCGCCTGCCGAGTCTCCCTCGACAATGTAGATTTCGGTCTTTGTCGGGTCGTTTGAAATGCAGTCTTTAAGCTTTTCGGGCATTCTTGTTTTATTGCCGATTCCTGCCTTATTTCGGGAAGCATCTCTTGCTTTTTGAGCGGCTTCGCGGGCATTTGATGCGGCAATAGCCTTTTCTATTACAATTTTTGAATCGTTCGGATGCTCCTCAAGGAAACGATAGAGCTGGTCATTTACAAGCTCGCGTACAAGCTGACCGATTGAAGTGTTACCTAATTTTGCCTTGGTCTGGCTTTCAAACTGTGCATCGGCAAGCTTTACCGAAACAACGGCAACCAAGCCCTCTAAAATATCTTCACTCTTCAGGTTGTCATCGTTAGTTTTGAGCTTCTTAAAGTCGTGTGCATACTTATTAACAACCCTTGAAACGGTTTGGCGGAAAGCCTGCTCGTGAGTACCGCCGTCAATAGTATGGAGAGTATTTGCAAAGGAAAGAATTTTATTATCGTAAGCGGTTGACCACAAAAGTGCAATTTCTGCGGTTGAATCGCCCTTTGAGCCTGAAAGATATATAACATCTGTAAGGTTTTCTTTTTTTATACCTGCAAGAATATATTCAACATAGGATTTAATACCGCCCTCAAAGCAAAGGTCATCCTGACGGTCTTTGGTATATGAACCCTCACGGCAATCGGTAAGAACAACCCTTATGCCTGCATTAAGGAAAGCCTGCTCGCGAAGACGGGTAAGCAAGGTTTCATATTCAAAAACAGATGCTGCTGGTAAAAAAGCGGGCTCAGACTAAAAGGTAACGGTAGTACCTGTTTCGTTTGTTTCGCCT
>JAZSKL010000004.1:0-5468 GCA_045534855.1 Acutalibacteraceae bacterium | reverse complement strand
CTGCACCCCGCAATAATAACTCGTTTGATCATTATATCACCTCTAAAGACTTATTTTAACCTAATTCAGGTTAAAAATCAATAACCTAGTTTAGATTAAAATAGAATATACAATAATATATTTAATTGGGGTAAGGTATATTATGTATAAAAGAATAAGGGATTTAAGGGAAGATAAGGATTTAAACCAAACGGAAGTGGCAAAATTTTTAGAAATGTCACAAACAGGATATTCTAAATATGAAACCGGAGAAAATGATATTCCAACTGCGGTTTTAGTAAAATTGGCTCGTTTTTATAATACAAGTATAGATTATCTTTTAGGTGAAACAGATTGTAAAGAAAGATACCCGAAAACAAAAAGAAATTGAGAAATTTTTCTGATTCTATATTTATAAAACAACACAAGGGGTATACCTTTGTGTTGTTTATTATATTGATTTTTTAGATTGTTGTTGAATTTATGTTATAATATTTTCGGTGATAAAAACGGACTTACCAAAAAAGAAAACCCACAAGGTTAAAAGATTACGATTACAGCCAAAACGGATATTATTTTAAAACAATATGCACATATAAAAAAGAAAAATTGTTTTCAAATATTGTAGGGCAGGGGCTTGCTCCTGCCCTACTTTGTCGGATATAGTTTGTACTTTTAAATCGATTACAACCCATAAATGTCATTTATTAAATTATAAATTAAAAATCTGGCAAACATCGTTTCACGACCATATAATCAGGGACGAAAATGATTATCTTAAAATTTGGAATTATATCGACACCAATCCGCAAAAATGGAATGATGATTGTTTTTATACTGAATAAGAAACAAAAATCGGACACATCATAGGGGAACACCTTAAAATGATGTGTCCGATTGTTTATTGTTTAATTTGTGCTGTTTAATTTTAAAAATTACTGCAAATTTTCTTTCGGCAAAGGCTTGGGGAATACTCCCATTCCTTTATCTTATCATCGGTATAAAAATACCGTATTTCGGGATTATAAACCGAATTAAAGCTGTCTATTATAATCAGCTTTATCTTCATTTTTTCGGGTATAACGCTTTTTATATAAACGCTTGCCTGTTGACCTATGAAAACATCCTGCCTCGGCTCTGCAAGACCGGCAAGGTTAGGCGTAAGCTCAACAAAAACACCGTATTCCTCAATACTTCTTATAACCCCCGAAACAGTCTGCCCCGGAGTAAAGCTTGCGGCGTTTTCCTCCCAAGTTCCGAGAAGCTCCTTATGGGAAAGGGTGATTTTGCCGTCCGGTGCAATATCCTTTAAAACAACGCGAATGTTATCGCCCGTTTTAAAGCGGTCCTTCGGGTGTGAAATACGCGAAACCGAAATTGCATCTATCGGTAAAAGCGCGATAATGCCGCATCCTATATCGCAAAATGCACCGAATGATTCAAGATGCGTTATTTTTGCATCTATGATATCGCCTATATGACAGCGGTTCAAAAGACTTTGTTTGCATAGCTCCTGCGCGCGGCGGCGTGAAAGCAGTGCATAAAGCTTGCCGTTTTTATCGGTCTTTATTGCCGTAACAACAAAGCAAACAGGTCTGCCAACACGTGAAATAAGCGCAATATCGCGCGTTGTACCCTCGCTTATGCCGATAGCACCCTCGTTTCTGGGTATTATACCCATCATACAGCCTAAATTTATGGTAAGGTTATGTTCGGCATCGCACATCAGAACAACGGCTTCAAGCACCGTTTCGTTCACCTGCGCCAAAGCCAATGCTGACGGCGTAAGCATATTACGTTTGTTTTCGCCCGTTTCGCTTATCCATCCTTCGGGATAGTATTCTCTCATTTATAATCTCGCCCTTTCTTTTAATCGACCTTTTAAAGACAGTTTTTCTGTCTATAAGTATATATGCAACATCTTTTCTGAAAAGTACACACAAAGCAGAGGTAATAACCTCTGCTTTGTGTGTGGGGATGAATATTGACCGTATTTGATACGGTCGGTATTAAAATTGCTTCAGGATAACAGGCGGTTGCCTGCCAAGGGGGCTCCTTTCAGCAAATTTTAAGCTGACGGCAAGGGTTAATGGCACTCTCTTTTTTTATCTTTATTTTATATTCTATTATTTTTTCGGTTTCGCTTTTCTTTGTGGTTACATCTATTCCCGAATTTTTAAGGGTTTCTAAAAGCTTATTTAAACTGTTTGAAAATAATCGCAGGTCTCCTATTGCAACCTTTCTTACAGGCTCTCCTGTGTCCTTTTGGGGCTCTTCTTTAGGCTTCAGCATATTTTCAACCAAGGCTTCGGTCTGACGCGCGGTAAGCCCCTCGGCTATTATTTTATCTAAAATTTCACCCCGTTTTGATTGCTCAATGCGAAGTAAAGCGCGTGCCTGACGTTCGCAAAGTCCTGATGCTGTAATTCTGCTTCTCAAAACGCGGTCTAAATTTAAAAGCTTTAGCTTCCAAACAAGCGTGGATTGCGGTATTCCGAGCCTTATTGCGGCCTCGGTATGTGTAAGAGCATATTGCTCTATCAACTGTTTTATACATTCGGCTTCAATAAACATATCGGGATTTTGCCGCTGTAAATTTTCAATTACCGAGTAAAAGGATGCCGAAATATCGCTTGTTTTATGTAAGACGCACGGTATTCGCCTGAGTCCTGCAATCTTTGCGGCACAAAGCCTGCGCTCACCTGCAATAAGCTCATAAGCACCTGCGTTTCTCCTTACAGAAACAGGCTCTATTATACCGTTTGCCGAGATGCTGTCGGCGAGGCGCTTGAGTTCGTATTCATCATAAATTCGGTGTGCTCTTTGCGGCGAAATCAGTATCTCATCGGGTTTGAGCATTAAAAGCTTTTTTCCGGCAATTGTGTGCATAACTTGTCCTCCTTTTAAGTGGCAAGTTAATTATTGCAAAAAATGAAATATTTGTAAAGAATATTCGGTCGGGCAGATTCTTTTATATAAAACAAAAAACGCCCTTTTAAAGGGCGCATTTTGCTATTTTGCCTCCGCTTCGAGGATATTTTGGCGGAGTTTGCGATATTTTCTTTATAACAACAAAGGTTCGTTCTTCGTTTCCTGTGAGTGTTTCATTTAAAATACTTTCGGTTTTTCCGCCTAAAAGCTTAATTGCGTTTTGGGCACTTTCGGCTTCTTCCTCGCCTGAAGCACCTTTCATCGCAACAAAGCTTCCGCCTTTTTTTACAAATGGCAGACAGTATTCGCAAAGTACAGGTAAAGCCGCAACCGCTCTTGCGGTTGCAATATCAAATTTCTCGCGGTAAAGAGGGTTTTTGCCACCATCCTCTGCGCGAAGATGTACCGTTTGGGCCGAAAGACCTAACTGCGCTAAAACCTCATTTAAAAATATAAGGCGCTTATTTAGTCCGTCAAGCAAGGTAAGCTCAATATCGGGTCTTACAATTTTAAGTACCATACCGGGAAAGCCTGCACCTGTACCAACATCAATAACCTTGGCATTCTGCGGTATTTTAAAGCTTTTGAAAAACAATAGGCAATCGAAAAAATGCTTGTATAAAATTCCCTCACTGTCACAAATTGCGGTAAGGTTCATTTTTTCGTTCCATTCGGCTAAAAGATTGCCGTATTTTGTAAGCCTTTCCCTGATTTCGGGGGTGAGTTCAACCCCGAACTGCAGGCAAAGCGGATGAATTTTATCAAAATCAAATGTAAGCATAAAACCACCTATTTTGCAAGGAATATAAGCAAAACCGAAATATCGGCAGGGCTTACACCCGAAATTCTTGATGCCTGACCTATGTTTTTGGGTCTTACGCGATTGAGCTTTTCTGCCGCTTCAAGGCGAAGTCCGTAAACTGCGGAGTAATCAATATCCTCGGGTATCTCCTTGGCTTCAAGACGAAGCATTTCATTAACCTGTGCTTGCTGTCTTGTTATATATCCGTCATATTTTATTTCAATTTCAACCTTTTCGCGAACGCAATCCGAAAGCTCGGGTCGGTTTTTATCGAAAGGAGCTAACATATCATAAGAGAGCTGCGGACGTTTGATAAGGTCGGCAAGTCGGGTGCCGGTTGTCATAGGAGTAGTGCCTGCTTCCTCCAAAAGGGCGTTGAGTTCAGGGGAGGGAGCTAAAAATGTTTCGTTTACACGCTTGATTTCGGCTTCCTTTTGTGACTTGCGAAGTAAAAACTCGTTATATTCCGTCTCATCTATAAGACCCAAAGAATAACCTATAGGCATCATTCGCTCATCGGCATTATCCTGACGAAGCAACAAGCGGTATTCACTTCTTGAGGTCATCATACGGTATGGGTCGGAACAGCCCTTTGTAACAAGGTCATCAATAAGAGTGCCTATATAGGAAGAGGCTCTTGTTAAAATAAGCGGTTCTTTGCCTAAAACCTTGTGTGCGGCGTTAATTCCTGCAACAAGTCCCTGTGCCGCCGCTTCCTCGTAACCCGAAGAACCGTTGAACTGACCTGCTCCGAAAAGTCCCGAATGCTCCTTTACCTCAAGCGAGGCATCAAGTGCCAACGGGTCAATACAGTCATACTCAATAGCGTAGGCGTTACGCATTACCTTAACGTTTTCGAGACCTTTCATAGTATGGTAGAACTCAATCTGAACCTCTTCGGGAAGAGAGGAGGACATACCCTGAAGATACATTTCCTCGGTATCCTCACCGCAAGGCTCAACAAACATCTGATGCCTTGGCTTATCGGCAAAACGGACAACCTTATCCTCAATACTCGGACAGTATCTCGGCCCGACACCGCTTATGTCACCTGCATAAAGGGGTGAGCGGTCGAGGTTTTTAAGGATTACCTGTTTGGTTTCATCGTTGGTATAGCCTATATGGCAAACCACCTTGTTTACAGGCGGAGTTTTGGTTGAATAACTGAACGGAACGGTTTTTTCGTCACCCGGCTGAACCTCTAATAACGAAAAATCTATGCTGTCGCGCGCAACACGTGCGGGTGTACCTGTTTTAAAGCGGCGAAGCGGTAAACCTAATTCCTTTAAGGAATCTGCAAGCTCGGTTGCGGGGAAACTGCCGTCAGGTCCGCTTTCGTAATTTACTTCGCCTATGTAAACCCTGCCGCGTAAGAATGTACCTGTAGCAAGAATTACACATTTGCAAACAAAGTCAGCGCCTAATTTTGTTGTGCAGTGCCAGCCGTCCTCTGATTTTGTAAGGGAAACAACCTCTGCTTGCTTTATATCAAGCCCTTTTTGCAGTTCAACTGCGTGCTTCATATAACCGCTGTAAGCTCTGCGGTCTATCTGCGCGCGCAACGAATAAACCGCGGGTCCTTTTCCACGGTTTAACATACGGCTCTGAAGCGTTGTTTTATCGGCGGCTTTTCCCATTTCGCCGCCAAGTGCATCCAGCTCACGAACCAAATGACCCTTTGCTGTACCGCCGATAGACGGGTTGCAGGGCATATTGCCTATCCAGTCAAGGCTTACGGTGAAAAGCACAGTCGAAC
>JAZSKL010000019.1:0-5097 GCA_045534855.1 Acutalibacteraceae bacterium | reverse complement strand
TCACTTCAAATATGATACAAACACTATTTGATTGTAATATTATAGTTCCTACCGACATTAATGAATTTGAAATCGCAAAGCAAGTAAAAACTTTGATAAAACTTTTGCCACAATGCAACGAAATTTCATCCTATACCATTTTTACAACTACCGACTGTAATGCACGTTGCTTTTATTGTTTTGAAAAAAAAGCAAATAAACAACATATGAATGAAATTGTAGCTAAAGATGTCGCAAAATATATATGCAACAACTATAAAAAGAATAATAAAAAAGTGAATTTGTGTTGGTTTGGAGGCGAACCGCTATATAATATTTATCCGATAAATATTATATGCGATTTTCTTACTGAAAATAAAATCCCATTTTCTTCAACAATGATAAGTAATGGATATTTATTCGATTACCAAACAATTCAAATTGCAAAAAGTAAGTGGGATCTTAAATCTGTGCAAATCACTTTGGACGGAACTGAAAAAATATATAATAGCATCAAAGCATATATTTATAAGGATCATATTAATCCTTTTGATAAGGTACTAAAGAATATAGATTTATTGTTAGATTTCAATATTGCTGTATCGGTAAGATTGAACGTGACGAATGAAAACATTGAGGATTTATATGATTTGGTAAAACTTCTGAATCAAAGATATAAAAATTCGCTTTTAACAGTTTTTCCATGCCTTTTGTATCCAACAAAGGAAGAAATGCAATTTTTGGATGCCAGAAAAAAAAGAAATCAACTAACAAAAAAATTTTGGGAATTAGAAGATTCTATATTCAATATAGGAAAATTAAACATAAAAGAAATTCCTTATAAGTATAAAGTTAATAATTGTATTGCAGATTCAATGGAAAGTATAACAATATTGCCAAATGGAAACATTGGAAAATGCGAACACAAAACAAATAGTGATTTTATTGGTTCAATTTATAATGACAAGTTTGATGTAGCAAACATTAACAAATGGAAAACTTTATGTGATACAATTGAATTATGTAAAATTTGTCCTTTTTATCCACAATGTAAAAAATTAAAATATTGTGAGGGAACGGGAATGTATGAATGTGATAATTATACAATAAATCAAAAAATACGACAGATAAAACATTCTATGTTCAAAGCTTTAAATAAATATAGGGATGAAAAAAATGCAAATTAGAATTGCTAACTTCATAATAGAAATTTTAAATAAGTATTCTCGTATTGAAGAAAAATGTCTTGATTATAATTATTCTTCTAATATATCCGATTTGAGTTTAAATATTTCTAATTATGATATAATTAAAGAACGTAAAGATAGCGGGAATATTTTTTCGACAGCTTACATTGAATATATTACTATATATCGCAAACTTGCCGACTGGTTGCCGTTACATAATGCCTTTGTTCTACATTCAGCTACGTTTGATGTAGACGGTGTGGGTGTTGCGTTTGCGGCGCATAGCGGTACGGGCAAGACTACACATATGAGGTTATGGCAGGAGCTTTTGGGCGAGCGTATGACTATAGTAAACGGAGACAAGCCTATTGTGCGTTTTTTTGACGATGAGCCGGAGTGTCCTTATGCCTACGGCACTCCTTGGAACGGCAAAGAACGGCTTGGCTGTAATATGCGTACACCTCTAAAGCACATTTGTTTTATTGAGCGTTCACTAACCAATTCCTGTGAGCCGATGGATAAAAAGGATGCGGTTGACCTTATGTTTAATCAGGTGTATATGCCCACCGACCCACAAGCGGCGATGTGTACGATGCAGTTAATTGACCGTATGCTTTCTTGTTGCAAGCTTTGGAAGATAAAATGCAATATGGAGCCGCAAGCCGCAGAGGTTGCGTATAACACAATTTTTGCAGAATAGCATAAAAAAGGGAATGACCATTGCGGTCGTTCCTTTTCGTTTTTTTATGCTGTTTTTTCGGGATGGCGTGGAGACCATCCCTTACAATATACGAAATTTATTTTACACACAATCCGATAAGCCTTCCCCCTTGGTGGGGAAGGTGGATTTGCCCTAAGGCAAAGACGGATGAGGGGGGTTAATTAACAAAAGAAAGATATTTTTTTACAATCCTGCCGCACCTCATCCACCGCAAGCGGTCCCCCTTCCCCATTAAGGGGAAGGCTAATTGGAACGGAAAATGTGTTCCCTACGATGTAATAATATTTTTCGCACAAAACCCTAATCCCCCTTGTGGAAGGGGGATGTCTTGGCGTAAGACAAGACAGGGGGGATTCATTAAAAAATATTTAAAATAAAAATTGTGTTTTTAATTATGAATCCCTCCGTCAAAACCTGCGGTTTTGCCACCTCCCTTTAACAAAGGAGGTTAGTTTTTCGGTATTATTTAATATTTTTTCGGAACGGATAAATCCGTTCCCTACCGAATACCAATTTATTTTGCAAAACACTTGTAGGGTGCGGTTTTAACCGCACCGCTTTTGCCGATTATTTTTTAAAAAAACGGGAGGGCGCAGAGGTCTCGGCTGCCGCCTCGGTCGGTGCTTACTTCAAGCAGAGGTGTCCACCGGACACCCGCACCCCTCCCTTACAACATATCAATCTATTTACTGCGAAATATCCTTCTTTTTACCAAAAATCATTCTCCCCAATATTTGCGGTCGAGGCTTCTGAAACGTATAGCCGAGAAAATCTGTGCTTTTCCTATTTTTTCTTCACCTGCAAGGTCTGCTATAGTTCTTGCAACCTTCAAAATGCGGTCGTAAGCTCTCGCGGAAAGCCCCAGCTTATCAAAGCAGGCGCTCAAATACTCCGATGCCTCCTCAGTCATAACGCAATATTCCCTGAGCATTGACGGAGTAAGGCGCGCGTTACAGGTTATTCCGCTTCCCTTGTAGCGTTCGATTTGCAGTCTTCTCGCCTTATTTACCCTTTCCCTTATCCTTTCGGAAGACTCTGCAGGCTTTGCATCACTCAAAGCGTTATAATCTACGGGAGGTACTTCAACGTGAATATCAAGTCGGTCAAGAAGCGGACCGGAAATACGGTTTAAATAACGCGATACGGCATTTGAGCTACAACTGCAAGAGCGCGTTGGATGACCGAAGAATCCGCACGGACACGGGTTCATTGCCGCAACAAGCATAAAATTACTCGGATAGGTTACCGAGCCTGCGGCACGCGATACCGTAACGCTTCCGCTTTCAAGCGGTTGGCGCATAGCCTCCATTGTACTTCGGTTAAATTCGGGCAGTTCATCCAAAAACAAAACTCCGTTATGGGAAAGTGAAATCTCGCCCGGTCTCGGCACAGTTCCACCGCCTGAAAGACCTGCGGTTGTTATTGTGTGGTGGGGAGAACGGAACGGACGCTCGGTTATAAGCGGATGATTGCGGTCAAGCATACCTGCTATCGAATGAATTTTGGTTGTTTCTATCGACTCATCAAAGGTCATTTCGGGTAAAATAGTGGGCAAACGAGTTGCAAGCATACTTTTTCCCGAACCGGGAGGGCCTATAAGCAGAACATTATGACCGCCTGCCGCCGCAACCTCAAGTGCTTTTTTTGCAGTAACCTGACCTCTTACATCGCTGAAATCAACCGCTTTTATACTATTATTTGCAAGCGTTTCGGGGCGGTTTGTTATTTTCAGCGGACGTTCATTCTGCAAATGGTCAATCAGCGCACGGACATCCTCAACACCGTAAACATTTATTCCGTCAACAACTGCACCCTCTAATGCATTATCAATCGGAACAAAAACATTTTTTATATTATTCTGTCTTGCAGTTATCGCCATTGCCAAAACGCCGCCGACCGAGCGGATTTTACCGTCAAGCGAAACCTCACCTATAAAAACACTGTCAGAAATATCTGCCTTTAACTGTTCGGATGCCATAAGTATTGAAACAAGTATCGGCAGGTCGTAAAGCGAACCCTCTTTTTTCTTATCTGCAGGGGCAAGATTTATGGTTATTCTGCCTGTAGGAAACTTAAAACCGCTGTTTTTAATAGCAGCACGCACCCTATCTCGAGATTCCTTTACCGCGGCATCGGGAAGACCTACAACATCAAAAGCCGGAAGTCCCGAGGAAACATCCGCCTCAACCTTTATCATATATGAATCTATACCGAAAAGCCCTATGCTTTGAAGCGCAGCAAACATAAAAATTCCCCCTTATTTTGGTTATAATCATTATAACTTATACAACAAAATATTACAATAAGTTTATATATTAGTTTCATGAATGTGACGGAAAAATTACAAATGTATAACAATGTTGTAACAATTGTTGTTACTTATAATATAATTGTGTATAATGTATTTGTAAAGTTTTCCAATACAGCAACGTAGAATTACCCATAAGTGTAGCCGACTTTGAAAAGCAATATAATATAGAGGAGGAATTAACATGAAAAAATTATCATTATTTTTAAGTATAATTTTTTTACTACTATGCTCTTGCACAGAAAATCAGACTACATCTAATATCAATAGTATTTCATCCAATAACACCAATACAAATGAAGCGGACCATATTACTCCGGTAGAGGAAAATTTCGGACTGAATATTGAAGTGTTCGATGATATGGAAAAAACCTATTCACAATTAAAAGATAAATACGGAAATCACACTACGGCTAAAGTAGTTTCCGGAAGTTGGGGAATCGGATACGCCTTTGAAAGCGGTTTTGGATTTTATTCTTGGGAAGACCTATTCAATGTTAATGCTGTTCTCGAAAGATTTGACGAAAGTGATCCTAATATAATTACTAAAACCGATATATGCCCGGAAACCTCATCAACCACCTGTCAATACATTGTAGATATTAAAATGGAAAAATTATTTTCAAATATTACCTTACCGGCAAATCTTTACGATATAGCAAAAATCCCCAATGTTGGCTTTATCGATGTTGCAGAAGATAATACAGAAACCGTTAATGGACGTTACAATTCCATTTTTTGTTATGATAAATATATAGTTTATATAGCTACTACAGAAAAGGGAATTATAGATAAAGATAGCTATGCTGATATATATTACGGACCTTTGTTTAACTACAAAATCTATGGTGATTTATCCTCAACCTATTCGCAAATTGAATAAGAAATAGGTTCGTTAACCG
>JAZSKL010000308.1:0-2635 GCA_045534855.1 Acutalibacteraceae bacterium | reverse complement strand
TTTAGTAAAATACCTTTGTATTATATCATAGTATATAGTTAATGTCCACATTTCGCACTTGCTTTAATATTAAAATTAACAACCTGTTTTTTGAGCAAAATAACAAAACATAAAAAATCGGAAGAAGTTAAACCTAAACTTCTTCCGTCATTTTTAATTCTTTATTGTTAATTCTTTATTGTAATTTCAATATCGCCTGTATCGGTAGTGATTTCGCATCTTCCGCCTATAATAGATTTCGGCACATCAATATCGCCTGTATCGGTTTTGGTTATAAACACCTTATCAGAAATCAAACTGCCTTTTACGTCTCCGGTTGATGTTTCTGCAAATATTTCATTTGCATCGCATTTATCAAATATTATATTACCTGTACTTCTTTCCAAAGAAAAGAGCTTTGTTGCAACAACATTTTTCAGCTCAATATCCCCTGTACTTCCGCTCGATATAACACTTCCGCACTCAATATTCTTTAATTTAGAATCTCCTGTGCTTACCTTGATTTTAATATCACTATCACTTTTTACAGAGTTTAAATGTACATTGCCCGTTGAAACTGAAATATTTATTTTACCGGATGTTACATCTTTAACACTTACATTGCCTGTGCTGGTATTTATTTTCATTCCCGAAGAAGCCGAAGCTTGAGTTTTAACATCACCCGTACTTACCGAAATATCAATATTTTCAAATTTGAAATCTTTAGGAATGGTTATATCGCTCGTACTTGCCTTTATAAGAAGCGAAGCATATTCGGCATCAGGAAGATATACTGTTATTTTTTCACTTCCAAAACCAAGCTCTATATATTCATACCATTCTCTTGTATCAACTGCCTTGATTTCAAGCTTGCCGTCACGAACCACTACAGAGTGATTAACATTTTCCCGCTCGGTACAAACAACCCTGCATATTCCGTCATTAGAGAGAACAAATTTTATATCAGAAGTATAAGTCTCTATTGATATATTTTTAAAATCATCTTCAATATTATAAGCATTAGTTTCGTATTTTACGGTTGAAAGCTTTGTAAAATCCCAACCGTTCAAGGTCATTCCCACAACAAACATAATAGTTCCCGCAACAATAAATGAGGTAGCAGTAATAAGCCATAGTTTAATTTTCTTACTCATTATTCTGCCTCCTTTTTAACAAAACATTTTTTAATCCAAAGAACCGCCTTTTTTGTTAAAAGCGAAATCCCCTTTGTTGCCTCTTTGCATCCGAAAAACAGAAAAACGGATAAACCTAAAAGAATCAAGCCGGCGCCTATTGCGGCAAAACCCGAAACTATATCTCCAACCATAAAGTTTGCGCTTGAAACAAATCCCCCAAAAGCCAATGCGGTTGCTAAAGCTGAAACAAAAACTGACCATAAGGTAATTATCAATGACCACAAGACAATATACATCGAAAAAACAACAGCAACAACTGCAATCAAAAGAGGAAACCACACAGGTGAACCAACAACCAAAAGTACAATTTCCCAAGTTTTAAGGGTGTGTGTAGGCTTTATTTTTTCCTTTACAAGCCTGCCGAGCGGAATATCATCTATTATCTGCTCTGAAATTTCATCAACACCGCCTATCTTCGATACAGCCTCTTCTTCCGACATCCCCTCTTCCATAAGGTCATCTATCATTTCGCTGTAAAAATTAAGGCGCTCCGCAATTTCTTCCTTCGCGAAACCTGATAAGTTTTTATGTAAATTTTCAAGAAATTCATTTTTATTCATTATCATTATCCTCCTTGGTAATAAAATTATAAATAGAAAGTATTTCTTTCCATTCCTCCTTAAATTCCGCAATCCTTTTTCTGCCCTCATCGGTAATACGGTAATATTTACGCAACCTGCCGTTATGCTCTGCAGTTCGAACAATAAGCATATCGGCTGTTTCCAAGCGTTTTAAAATCGTATACAAAGTAGATTCCGACAATTCAATATAAGGCTTCATATCCTTGATTATTTTATATCCGTAAGAATCCTCATCCTTAATTGCCGCCAAAACGCACACATCCAGAAGTCCTCTTTTTAATTGAACAACCATACCATATCTCCTTTGGCATAATACATCGTACCACGAAGTATTGTTTTTGTCAAGAGTTTCAATAAAATATTAAAACCGCTTAAAAAAGCGGTTTTACTGTTTATTATTAACCTAACCTTACAGAGTATAATACAAAGTATTTTTCTTTTATAAATTTAAAATATCCTACGCTTCCACCTATGATTCTAAATCCCCAATTGCGTTTAAGACTTGTTAAAAAAGTCAAATGTGGATTTTTCTTTTGCCACTTCTGATCAAATTTTTTATGTTTACTGCTGAAGAAAATGCGTGTTTTCTTCTCTTCTGCAATCTGATATGCTGAATTTAACGGTTGCGGTAATACAGTATAATCAAATTTTACGCAAAGAACCTTCAGCTTCACTCGGCTTACATCTACCTGGAGATTTTTGATTTGAATATTATTCTGAGTTGCAAGCCATGCATTTGCTTCTTCAATGCTGTTAAATACGCAGGTATATGTCATACCTCCGGTTAACATATTTGTTCCTCGCTCAACAATCTCTGCAAATTCTTCAATAATTACCATAGCATTCGAATTTGCAGAAAAAACATTAAAACCATATTTA
>JAZSKL010000069.1:0-4737 GCA_045534855.1 Acutalibacteraceae bacterium | reverse complement strand
ATATAAGGAGGATTTTACTATGAAATCTAAAGCAATTAAAATAATCAGTATTTTGTTGGCTTTGGCAATGACATTGTCCCTTGCAGCTTGTGGCGGCTCGGGTGATGACAAAACAAGTACTGCCGATAAAGGCGGTGCCGTAAATTCAAACAGCGAGGGCTGGAATGAAATTAAAGCAAAGCTTCCCGCTGATGCTTCCGGCAAGACGATTGAGGTATTTACATGGAATGACCTTACTGATGTAACAGGTGCTCCCGCAGTGGTTGAAAACTTCACAAAAGAAACAGGAATTAAGGTTGAATGGAATAAGTCCGGCGGTACTATGGACGATTATTTCACTAAAATAGTTGCCCGCGTTGCATCTAACGATGCTCCCGATATTGTAAGATTAGCCGGTACTAATTTGGGCGTTTTGCAGGTTCTTCAGCCGCTTGATAGCTTTGATTTTGATTTCAAGAGTGCTGATTGGGACAGCCGTATAATGGATATTTATACCTTTGGCGGCAAAACATATGCAACCAATATGAGAAACACTCTTCTCCAACAGCCCCGTTGCCTTATTTACAATAAACAACTTATAAGCAAGTATGACCTTGAAGATCCGTATACTCTTTGGAAGAACGGACAGTGGACATGGGCAAAGTTTGAGGAAATCTGCGAAATCTACGCTGATGAAGCAGGCGATAAGGCTACTGCTTGGACTTCCTACCGCTGGGCTGATGCGGCTGACGTTTACGGTTCTGCTCTTATCAAGCGTGACGGCGACAAGTTTGTTACCAATACCGATGACGGTAATTTGCTTAAAGGCTGGCAGACTATGACCACTTTGGTTGAAAAGGGAATTACAAACAATATCCGTTTTGACCGTAATAACTTTGAAAACGGCAAGGTGCTCTTCTTTACAGAGTCTCCTATCGGTGTTCGCCGTACACATTACTACTTCCAGTCACTCAAATCCACAGGCTCTGTAGCAATTGTTCCACTTCCGACGGTTGAGGGCGGTACAGATGCGGTTATCTGGTCTGAGGTTGAGGCTTACGGTATTCCCGAGGGCGCACCCAACGGAAATCTTTCACCGTATTTCTTGCGTTATTATCTTGATGGTGATAATTATGATAAAAAGACCTTCTTTGCAGATCCTACAATCCTTGATGTTTATGAGACACTTATGAAGGCAGAAAAGATATTTGTAAACTATGATACCGAGCTTATTACCGAGGATGTAGGTATCGGCGGTATACATCTTAATGCAAGACTTGTCAATGCAAAGCCGGCTCAAATTAAGGCAAAAATTGATGAGAATGCAAACATCATAAAGGCAGCAGTTGATAATGCCAACGGATTGATCACAAAATTAGATTAAATCAGAGGAGTTATAAATGCGTAAGTTATTATTATCGCTTATTTCGCTGATTATATGTATGCTTATGCTTTGTTCGTGCGTGTATGAACCCGATACGGTAAAGGAAGTTGATGTATCGGGGGATGCCGCAGATAAAACCCAGTCGGTTGACCTTATGGCTAACGAAATCGTGCCTGAGGGCAATACCGCAAATATTATGCGTCCGATGTCGGGTCAATCTGACGAGCAGGCAGAGGCTATGCGAAGCAAAATACTTAATGCCGAAGATAATCTTAATATAACCGGTACAAAGTATTATCTTTCCTCAAAAAACGGTAATGACGAAAATGACGGTCTTACTCCTGAAACCGCTTGGGCAACAACAGATGCTTTATCTGTTAACGCATGGAAAATGCAAAAAGGAGATGCGGTACTTTTTGAACGCGGTTGCGTATTCCGCCTTTCTTCACAGATTTTTTGTAAAGAAGGTGTGAGCTATGGCGCTTACGGTGAGGGCAATAAGCCTGCGCTTTATGGCTCGCCGCAAAACTATTCAAAAGCAGGTTATTGGCAGCCGTCTAAAAAGAAAAATGTATGGAAATTAAGCCTTCCGCTTCTTGATGCGGGTATAGTAGTATTTAACCACGGTGAAGCAGTAGGTTACAAGCAACCGGGGCTTCTTAATCTTACCAAAAACGGCGATTTCTATCATAATTCTACCGATAATATTCTTTATTTGTATCTTGATAAGGGCAGACCTAATCAGGTTTATGATGATATAGAAATCGGCACCAAATGTGCGATTTTCACCATTAACAAAGAAATATCAAATGTTACTATTGATAATATTTGTATGAAGTATTCCGGAAACTTCGGCGTTCAGGCAATAGGCTTTCATGATAATATAACCGTTACCAACTGCGAAATTGGTTGGATAGGCGGTTCGTATATGACTGCAGGTCTTACAGGCCGCTACGGAAACGGAATACAGTTCTGGGATAATGCTTCAAATACAACGGTTGAAAACTGCTGGGTATATCAATGCTATGATACAGGTATAACCTTCCAGGGAAGCTACTATGCCGTTTACGATAATGTTAAGTTTATAAACAATCTGCTTGAATATCACAGTATGTCAATAGAGCTGTGGAACCAAAAACGTGAAAACTATCATACCGAACCTGACGGTGATATGAGAAATATAGAAATTTCAGGAAATATCTGCCGTTTTGCAGGCTACGGTTGGGGAGACCAACGCTATAATCCATCCGTTACCTGCCATTTTGCAGGTGGTTCACAGTATCAGTATTTTATTTCAAGTATGAATGTTTGTAACAATATATTTGATCTCTCAACCCACGCTTTAATTATATGGGGCTATCATGGCGATTCTCCAAAAGAGCCTGATATCAATTTAAGTGGTAACACTTATTATCAGGGAGCCGGTAAAACAAAGGATATTTTGTCTATGCCGGGGTATGGCTGGTTAAGTGCCACCAACCAATCTGAATTTAGCTCCATTGTATCGCAAATTGATTCTTCACCTAAGGAGGTGAAATGGATCAGTTAATCTATCCACGCGCAAACATCCAATGGCATATAAATTTTAATTGGAGGTAATAAAAAATGAAAAAGAATATTTTTAAGAGTGTATTGTCTGTAATGTTAGCACTTGCTATGCTTTGCTCGGCAATACCCGCAATGTTTGCTTCTGCTGAAGAGGTTGCTGAAACCGTAACAGCAGAAAATGCCGCTCCCAATACAAAGGTTTTTGCTACATCATACTTTAATGATGCAGATTTCAAAGCAAACTTTACCGCTTGGGGCAATAACAAAAAGGCTACTATTGCTGATGGCGTTTTGAGTATTGGCGAAGCTAATAATGTAAGAGCTTCTATGTGGTATCATAATGCACCGTCTCTTAACCAGACCGTAACAGCTACAGTTGCAACAGGCGCTGATAAAAACACAAACGCAGTTATCTGGGTAAGAATGAATGCTGTTGAAGGTCAGGCTGACCGTGCTACAGGATACCATGTTAAGCTTTTGAATAAGAGCCGTACTTGCACAGCTACACTTTTCAAGGCTCATTATGATGAGACCGATACTTACGTTTTAACTAAAATAGGTGAATTAACCGCTATTGACCCGTTAAGCAGCAACGGTGAATATCTTGATGCAACCGTTCGCGTAAGCGCTGTTTATGATGAAATTGCTAAAGCTACTGCTGTAAATGTAGCAATTTATAAGGGCAATAACCTTATGTATACCAAAACCGTTGAGGATAATGAATCCGAATTACAGGTTGCAGGTCATGTTGGTCTTGCTGCAAACGCTGCAGGTACCGTAGGCGAAGCTACTGCTGATTATAAGGCTTTCGGTTACTATACTACTGATAATAATGTTGCAAAAACAATCGTTTCCACTTCTTATTTCAGCGCAACTGATTTTGCAAATGATTTTATGACCGTTAATGGCAATACTGCTGCTTCCGTATCAAACGGTCAGCTTGTTATAGCAGCAGGTAATAACCCTAACCAGCGTAACACAGCTCAGTTTGTTAAGAGCGCAGCTGTTAATCAGTCTGTAATGGCTACAATCAAAACACCGCACAGCTATACCGATGATGTTGCAACCTATGTTGCTTCTACAGGTTATGTATGGTTAAGCTCCAATACCATTAAGCGTCCAAGTGGTGAGGTTGCACCTTACGGTTATTATGTTGCGTTAACATATACTGCTAACAATTCAAGCGTTCAGGTTAATCTTTACAAGCAGGGTCTTAATGATACCAAGACCGATATTGCAAGTCAGGCTCTTCTTAATACATATTCTTTTGATACAAAGAGCTCAAGTAAGAACGAGTTTGTTGATGCAGTGATCAAGGCTACTATCAGCTATGATGAGGCAACAGGTGCAAACACCATTACATTACAGCACTTCAAGGGTACATATCATTGGGCACAAAAGGATGTAACCGTTACCGATTATGTTATTGAAGGTGCAGGAAATGCAGGTCTTGTAGGCGGTACCGGCGGTGCTACATTTACCCAGTTTGAGGTTAAAACAACTGATGCTGTAGCTAATGCTTACGCAGTAGAAAATACCGCTAAAAAAGACGGCACAATGTTCGGTCAGATCCTTTGGGTAGATCCTACCGCAACTTATCAGTTCTCTGCTATGTTTGATGGTAATATCGCCGCAGAACCCCTTGCATTTATGTATCGTACAGCAAACGGCGGTACAAGAATTGATATTACCGAAGATACCGAGGGTGTTACAGTTGATACCAGTTATAACAAGTTTACATCTCCTATTGATCTGTGCTCTCTTGCTTCTGGTTACTATGACAGTATAGGTATGGTTCCTGTAAAGGTTGGCTTTGCTATGAATGA
>JAZSKL010000181.1:0-3612 GCA_045534855.1 Acutalibacteraceae bacterium | reverse complement strand
ATCCTTACCGGTAAGCCAGTCATTGGCAGTACGGAGAGCAGCCTCCATAACGCCGCCGGTAGCACCGAAGATAACAGCTGCACCGGTATCCTCGCCAAGCGGATTGTCAAACTCTTCATCAGGAAGAGCTGTGAAGTTAAGACCTGCACGGTCGATCATACGGCCAAGCTCACGGGTTGTGATAGCAATATCAACATCCGGAACACCGGCAGCAGACTGATCCTCACGGCCGATTTCAAACTTCTTAGCAGTACAGGGCATAACGCTTACAGAAACGATATTCTTCGGATCTACGCCGTTCTTTTCAGCCCAATAGGTCTTAATAACAGCACCTGCCATCTGCTGAGGAGACTTACAGGAAGAAAGATGAGCAATCATATCGGGATAGTACATCTCGCAGAACTTAACCCAACCGGGTGAGCAGGATGTAATCATCGGCAATGTGCCGCCGTTCTTAATACGCTCAACAAGCTCGTTTGCCTCTTCAACGATTGTAAGGTCAGCCGCAAAGTCGGTATCAAATACCTTATCAAAGCCGAGACGGCGAAGAGCAGCAACCATTTTACCCTCTACGTTAGAACCGATTTCCATACCGAAGCACTCACCGAGAGTTGCACGGATAGAAGGAGCGGTCTGAACGATAACGGTCTTTTCAGGATCTGCAAGAGCAGCCCAAACCTTATCGGTATCATCCTTTTCGGTAAGAGCGCCTGTCGGGCAGACAGCAGTACACTGACCGCAGGAAATACAAGGTACGTCATCAAGCGGGAGATTGAAAGCCTGACCGATTTGAGTATCAATACCACGGTCATTTGCACCGATAACGCCAACATACTGCTCGTTACAAACAGCTACGCAACGGCGGCAAAGGATACACTTATTGTTATCCCTTACAAGGTGGGGTGCGGAATAGTCAATCTCATAAGCAGGCTTAAAGCCCTCAAATGCGCCCTCATCAACGCCGTAATCGCGGCAAAGCTTCTGAAGCTCGCAGTTGGTGGAGCGAACGCAGGAAAGACACTTCTTTTCATGTGTTGAAAGGATAAGCTCCAAAGTAGTCTTTCTTGCTTTCTGGATTTTTTCGGAGTTGGTTTTAACCTCCATACCCTCGGTAACAGGGTAAACGCAGGCAGTAACGATACGGTAGCCTCTACCCTCGTTTGCCTCAACAACGCAGATACGGCAAGCACCGATCTCATTTTTCTCTTTCATAAAGCAGAGTGTAGGAATTTCAACACCTGCTGCACGGGCAGCCTCTAAAATAGTGGAGCCCTTGGGAACGCTTACAGCAATTCCGTTAATTTTTACATTTACCATATCCATTGATATACGGCTCCTTCCTTAAATCTTGCTAATTGCCTTAAACTTACAGTTACCCATACATACGCCGCACTTAACGCACTTATCAGCATCGATAGTAAAGGATGCCAACTTATGGCCGGGAGCGATGTAATCGGTTCTTGCGATAGCATTAACAGGGCAGTTTTTAGCGCAGATACCGCAACCGATACACTTATCCTGATCGATAGTAAAGGTAAGCAGATCCTTACAAACGCCTGCGGGACACTTCTTATCAACAACGTGAGTTATATACTCATCGCGGAAGAAGTTGAGTGTTGCAAGAACAGGGTTAGGAGCAGTTTGTCCGAGACCGCAAAGAGAGTTCTGCTTAATGTAGTAGCAAAGCTCTTCAAGACGATCAATATCCTCCAAAGTGCCCTTGCCCTTTGTAATTTTCTCAAGCATTTCAAGCAAACGGCGAGTAACAACACGGCAAGGAGTACACTTACCGCAAGACTCATCAACGGTGAACTCAAGGAAGAATTTAGCCATATCAACCTTACAGTTATCTTCGTCCATAACAATAAGTCCGCCTGAACCCATCATACAGCCGATAGCTGTGAGGTTATCGTAATCAACAGGAGTATCAATAAGGGAAGCAGGAATACATCCGCCGGAAGGACCACCTGTTTGAGCAGCCTTAAACTTCTTACCGTTCGGGATACCGCCGCCGATATCATCAATAATCTGACGGAGTGTAGTACCCATCGGGATTTCTACAAGACCGGTATGCTTAATCTTACCGCCGAGAGCGAATACCTTTGTACCCTTGGACTTTTCAGTACCCATAGAAGCAAACCATTCAGCACCGCGAAGGATAATCTGAGGAATGTTTGCAAAGGTTTCAACGTTGTTTTCAACGGTAGGCTTGTTGTAAAGACCCTTAACAGCCGGATAAGGCGGACGGGGACGGGGTTCACCGCGGTTACCCTCAATAGAGGTCATAAGAGCAGTTTCCTCACCGCAAACGAATGCGCCTGCACCGAGACGGATTTCAAGGTCAAAATCAAAGCCTGAACCGAATATATCCTTACCTAAAAGACCGTATTCACGAGCCTGATCGATAGCCTTCTGCAAACGCTTAACGGCGATAGGATACTCTGCACGAACATATACATAACCCTGTGTTGCGCCGATAGCGTAACCTGCAATAGCCATAGCCTCAACGAGACAGTGGGGGTCGCCCTCCAAAACAGAACGGTCCATAAATGCACCGGGGTCGCCCTCGTCAGCATTACATACAACATACTTCTGGTCAGCCTTGTTGGGGGCGCAGAGAGACCACTTAAAGCCGGTGGGGAATCCGCCGCCGCCACGACCGCGAAGACCTGAATCAGATACGCACTTAATAACGTCCTCAGGCTTCATTTCGGTAAGAACCTTACCGAGAGCAGCATAACCGTCCATAGCAATGTATTCTTCAATATCTTCAGGATCTATAACACCGCAGTTACGGAGAACTACACGGTTCTGTGTCTTATAGAATACAGTATCGTTAAGAGAAACATTGCCCTCAACCTTTTCATCGCCTGTGTCGGTATAAGCCAAACGCTCAACAACACGGCCCTTGAGCAAATGCTCAGAAACGATTTCTTCAACATCTTCGGGTGTTACACGGCTGTAGAATGTGCCATCGGGATGGAGGATAACAACATGGCGCAGTTCACGAAGACCGAAACAACCTGTCTGAACAAGCTTTACTTCATCAGCAAGACCGTTCTTTTCAAGACTTTCGGTAAATGCCTTCTGGATATTTTGACTTCCCGATGAGGTACAGCCTGTTCCGCCGCAGATAAGTACATGTGCACGAATCATAAATCATATACCTCCAAAATTTATGCCTTAGAAGCAGCAATAGTATACTCTGTAACTATCTTGCCGCCCTTGAGATGCCCTTCGATGACCTTTTTAGCCTTATCGGCGGTCATTTCAACATAAGTAACCTTGTCCTTGCCTGCCTCATAAACCTCAACGATAGGCTCATACTGGCACATACCTACGCAACCGGTCTGGGAAACGATTACCTTTTCAGCAAGACCTGCTTCATTTCCCCCCTCAACGAAAGCGCCGAGTACGGGCCGAGCGCCCGCCGAAATTCCGCAAGTCGCCGCTGCAACAACACCTCTGATCGCCTCTGTACCCTCACGCAGAACGACCTTGCTTTTCATTTTGTCTTTAATTGCCTGGAGTTCAGCTAATGATTTCATATATATCTTCCTTTCCTGAATATACTTTGATTTAAGTGGAAAAGTTTATTTTAAACTATCATAC
>JAZSKL010000113.1:0-3085 GCA_045534855.1 Acutalibacteraceae bacterium | reverse complement strand
ACGTTCTTAATAAGGATGAAGGCGGCCGTCACACACCGTTCTTCAACAACTATCGTCCCCAGTTCTATTTCAGAACTACTGACGTTACCGGCGTTGTATCCCTTCCTGCAGGCACAGAGATGTGCATGCCTGGTGATAACGTAGAGATGGACGTTGAGCTCATCACTCCTATCGCTATTGAAGAGGGTCTTCGTTTCGCTATCCGTGAGGGTGGCCGTACAGTTGGTTCCGGTGTTGTTACCGCTATCAACGAATAATTAACTTTTTAAAATCCGATGCACTGTTTTAGTGCATCGGATTTTTTTGTTCTGGCTCTTTGTCAATAGTTGGGGTAAAGAGTAAAATATTTTTTAAAAAAGCTGAACGATTTTTTTCGTTCAGCTTTAGTAATTTTATTAGGTTGTGTGTACTGTTTCTCCGGGATCTATTTTATAAAGCTTGCCATCAATATCGAGCCAAACAGTTATAAGTGTTGGGTTATACATTATGGTGTTATCGGCACTGTAAATCAATGAATTGTAAGCGTTTACATAATCGTAAATTTCAATATTGGTTGCATACCAAATATCATCTTTGCCACCTAACTCTTCGCAAATTTTTTCAAGGCGATCCCAGTTGTTTTTATCATTGAATTCATAAGCGTGACCCCAAAGATAGAAAAGTCTCGGATGCCTTATAGCGGCATAGGTACCGTTATCCTTATAATTAACAAATTCATCTATGTAATCAAAGAGTTTATCATTGTTATGGTGTGCTGTGGGCATCCATTGATACCAGTCTTGCGGTAATTTAAAGCTGTTATTATCGCTTCCGAGAGTTCGCGCATAAACGATATCCAATTCTTTTAAGTATTGTGATATTCCCTCAATATTTGCACCGTTTTGAAGATTGCGGATGCCTGTATCGGGATAGGCGTGACCTCTTACTATCAAATCATATTCTTTTTCGAGGGTTAAACGGCAATTTAAAATATCCTGAATACCGTCAATAGCGCGAAGATTGCCGTTTGCTCGGTGATATTCACCGTGAACTGCGATTTCGTGACCTGTATCAATAAGATATTTTTTTATTTCTTCTTTTGTTAAATGCCAGTCATTTTCATCCTTGCCAAGCCAGGCAGAGTTAATGTTGAATGTGCATTTTATGCCATATTTGTTTATGATTTCTGATAGCTTGATGTCATAACGGCATCCGTCATCATAACTCAATGTAACAGCTTTCGGACGACCCTCCGGAAATCTTAAAAAACGGTATCTCATACAATTTTTTCCTTTCTTTTTTTAAAAAAATTATCAATGGCGGTCTACCTTCAAGGTAAAGGGAAGATTTTCCGCTTGCTCTATGGGGAATTTATTGTTAGTATTAGACTTGCTGAGATGATTTGATGTGTTCATTTTGCGGTATTTTTCAGGGGCAACACCCATAATCTTTTTAAAAGCATTTGAAAAGTACGGCTGGTCGGAATAGTTAAGTAATTCTGCGATTTCTTTTATCTGCATATTCGAATTAAGCAGTAGCGTTGCCGCAATTTCTATACGCTTTTTAGTGAAGTATTGGTAGGGAGTAACATTAAATGTGCTTTTAAAAATATTTATAACCTGCGCTTGAGAAAGGCAAAGCGTGTTGGCGATATTTTTAAGCGAAATATCCTTTTCATAAAGACTTGAATCCAACATTCTTTTTATGGCATTAACATTGCTGTCAAAGGTGTTGCTTTGCTTTAATGCGTAAAGCTGCTGGACAATTACATGAAACTGTATAGCGGCAGAAAGCATTATTTCCTTAACAGGCGCCTTACTGTTGGTGATTTTGTAAAAATCCTCAAAAAGCTTTTGATTATTAAAGTTTTTGAATACAATAGTATCTTCAAGTCCGTATGAATAAATCAGGTTTGCAACCAAAGTGCCGTCTATATTAAACCATATTTTATTTCAACGTGTACCGGGATAATATTTATGGCAGCTCCCTTTAGGTAAAAGATAAACATCACCTTTACTTACGTGATATTTTTTACCGTTACAAAAAATAGTTCCTGAACCTTCGCATATATACTCAAGTATATAACAATAGCTGTTTTCGCGGAATATCTCATATTGGCTATCACAATTAGTAAGACCTGAAATTTCAATATTAAAAGGAAATTCGGCAGGATTGAATGGAAAAGAGTTTATTTGTTCGTTATTCATAGAAATTCCCCCTTAAACAACGAATAGATCCATTACATAAATATTATACAACATTAAACCTTAAATGCAAGATGAAAAAGCGGAAAAAATGGTAAAAGTGGTGCAATATGTGGTGCGAATGATAGAAGTTTAGTGTTTTTTTGTCTAAATCAACTATGAAATTTTAATTTTACACATCATCCTATAAATTTATCACATTGTCTTGAAAAATCCTATATGATATAATTATGTTGTAAAAAAGCTTATAATGTTTTTTGATAAATGTCAAATGTAAATAGGAGGTTGGATATTATGTATCCTTTAAAAAGAATTGCTGCAGTGCTTCTTTGCATAACCGTGCTTTTGTGTGTTGCGGGTTGTGGCGGAAACGATGATAATCAGAAAAATTCTAATGGCGATAAAACCGACCGTTACATACCTGCAGTCGGAGCAGTTGAAGGCGTGGATGATGAGGCAGACCATGAGCAAAAAACCGAGAGTGTTCCATGGAACGGGCCAAACGGTTACACCATAGTAATACCTAAAGATAATGAAGCTTGTAAAGAAGCTGCTGATGAATTACAGGCTTGGTTTAAGAATAAAGCAAATGTTGAGCTTTCGGTTGTTACCGATGATAAGTCTGCTACCGGAAAAGAAATAGTAATAGGTAAGACTAACCGTTACAGCTATACGGCAGATGAGGGCGAATACTTCGCTCGTATTGAAGGGGATAAGCTTGTTTTCGGTGGCGGACATGATGTTACCGTTAAGAAAGCAGTTCAGATATATACTCGTCTTGAATATAAAGAGGGCAGTGCTTACACCTTCAGCGGTAAATCTGACTTTGTTGCTAAAAAGCTTGGTTACAGCTATGTTTGGGGTGATGAGTTCGAAAGCGTTTCGCTTGACAATGTAAGATG
>JAZSKL010000243.1:0-3285 GCA_045534855.1 Acutalibacteraceae bacterium | reverse complement strand
TCCTGTTCTCATAGAAGCAAGTTCTCTGCTCATTTGATTGCATGAAAAAATAACAACGGCGCTATCGGATTTTTCGGATAAATTTATATTACTTACCGTAACATCAAGCAATGGGTTGGTTTTAAGCGATGTTTTTATTGTAAGGTTATCACCAATCTTATACTTCATAGAATCATTTATGGATACCTTTGCCGCAATATACCATTCATAATCCGAAACGATTTTTCCAACAACGTTTGCCGGAACACTCTCGGGTGTTAATTTTTTCATAAATTCAACAGTAACAGCACTTAAATCGTCAGTTGTAAGCAAGGTTTCATAACCATCGGTTGAAGCGGAAAAATATCCCGATTCACCTGCATAAATTTTCCCCTTTGCTGCAGGCAAAGTGCTTTTGAGCTGACCCAACTGCGCATTTAACTCGGCAAGTCTTGCAGAAAAATCTGTGTTTTCACCTGTTAAATACTGCCTTTTATTTATTGCAGAAAGCAGTTTATCACCATTTGAAGCAGAGGAATAATAATTACCGTTTGAATACCCTGTAACCAAGTTATCAAGAGCAGAATAAACACGACTGCTTATTAAATTTATATTAGAAGCCTGTTGATTGTTGTAAGCAACAATCTCATTCATATCATCTATTTTTTGAGTAATATCATCTATACTGCTCATTGTAATAGATGCCGATTCACTATCATAAATATTAGCGATTACACCACCCTTTGCAACACGCGAGCCATCATTTATCAAATAGTGATAAACACCGTTTGTATCACAGGTAACAAGATATTCATTTCTGATTATTGTTCCTGTAATATTAAGACCGTCAACCATTTCATGATAAACAGCCGTTTCGGTTGTTATAGGTTTGTAGACAGAAGAATAAAATTGATGAAAAAAGAAAATAAGAACAACTGCAACCAACAAAAGTTTTACGATTGTATTCTTTTTCAATTTATTTCCTCCATTCATCTATAATTTTTTGTGCCTCAATAAAAGCATTTTCGCATTTATCGGCATATATCCAATTAATTTCGGTATTTCTTTTAAACCAAGTTAATTGACGTTTAGCATAACGCCTCGTAGCACGCTTCAGATTTTCAACAGCTTCATCTAAACTTATTTCACCATCAAAATAAGGATATAACTCCTTATGTCCTATTGCCTGACCTGCACCGCCTTTACAAGAATTGTTATACGTGCTGTAAGCCTCATCAAGCAAACCGTTTTGAAGCATTATATCAATGCGTTTTTCAATCCTTGCATAAAGCTTTTCGCGGTCTTCAAAAGTTAAACCTATAAAAAGCGTATCATACGGAGTATCGTAACATTTAGATTCAATAAGCAACTGACTGAAGGTTTTACCTGTTTGCTCATAAACCTCCAAAGCGCGAATTATTCTACGTTTATTATTAGGATGTAATCGCAAAGCGGTTTCGGAATCAATCTCATTTAGCTTCTTAAGCATATAATCAGCACCTAATGTTTCCTTTTCGGTAATTAATCGGTTTCGTAATTCAATATCGGTATCGCACGGAGCAAAATTTATATTTTGCGTAAGCGAATCAATATAAAGACCGGTTCCCCCAAACAAAAAAGGAAGTTTATTTTTTAAAATTACCTCAATAATTTTTTCTCCTGCTAAAGCTACATATTCAGCGACAGTAAAGCTATCACCCTGCTCTAAAAACTCAATCAGATGATGAGGTATACCGTTTTTCTCCTGCTCATCAGGAGCCGCAGACGCAATATGTATCCCCTTATAAATCTGCATAGAATCGGCGGAAACTATTTCACCGCCGTATATTTGAGCGATGTCTATCGAAAGCGAGGTTTTTCCCGAAGCCGTTGGTCCAACCACGCAAATCATCGGTATTTTATTTATCATTGTATTCTTCCAAACTGTTTTTCAAGGTCACGGCGCTTGAGCTCAAAAGCTACAGGTCGACCGTGAGGACAGTACATAATATCATTATCGTTAAGCACACGTTTTGCCAAAGTAAGCATTTCCGAATCTGTTGTATGATAACCGCCCTTTGTTGCGGCTTTGCAGGCTATAGAATGATAAATATCATCAAGACGGTCATTTTGAACCTGACCAAATCTAACAAGACCAGAGGCGGCTTCTTCAACAACAGCCTGAATATCACAATCGATCAATGCAGACGGTACACTTCTAACCAAGACCGTACCGTTGCCGAAATCATCAATATCAAAACCTGCTTTCAAAAGCATATCGCCGTTATTGATGCATGCATCATATTCAGCTTTGCCCAACACCACTTTAATAGGTGCTAAAAGCTCCTGAATTTCAATACTGCTTTGTGATTTTAAGTTTTCAAATAATATTCTTTCGTGTGCCGCGTGTTTATCAATCAAAAAAATGCTGTTTGCTTTTTGAACGATAATATAAGTAGAAAATGCTTCGCCTATAAGAATTATCGGTTCTTCTTCAACAAGCTTTTCTTCTGCTGTAGCCTGTATTTCTTTTTTTTCTGCTATAATCGGCTCATTTGGGGTTATTTTAGGTGAAAAATTTTGTTTAATTGCAATTTCTTCTAAAGATTTATTTTTTTGCTGTACTAATTCTATCTCATCACGAACAATATCAACCGATTTAGACTTAACCATTTTAACGGCATCATCAAAAAACAAGGGTTTTGAATTATCGTGTAACCGAGAAAATGTAGGAGCAACACTTTGTGCAGAAACAGCCTTTTGTACAGTATTTACTTTGGGTTGCTCTTTTTTTATTTCCGTTGTCATAACCTGCTGACGATATTCAGAAGCAGAAATATGAGCAAACGGAGAAAGACTTTTACTGCTTTGCGGAGTTATAACAGGTCTTGTATCAGAATGCGACAAAGCACCCTTGACCGCAGTATAAACAGCCTCAAAAACACGGCGTTCATCAGAAAAACGAACCTGCGTTTTAGCAGGATGAACATTAACATCTACCGTACCGTAAGGAACGGTAACATTAAGTACAAAAGCCGGAAATTTACCAACCATAGCACTGTTTTTGTACGCCTGCTCAACAGCCGCAGTAACAGTACCCGACTGAACGTAACGACCATTTAAAAATACAAACTGTAACGAACGTGAATTACGGCAAGATATCGGCTTGCAAATAAGTCCGTTTACTAAAATTCCGGAATTTTCACCGTTAACCGAAATAACAGAACGTGCAAAATCACGTCCCAAAACGCTGTAAACCGCAGATTCAAGTTTACCGTCACCGGAAGTAGCAAGGGTTTGTTTACCCGCTCTTATAAGCTTAAAAGA
>JAZSKL010000307.1:0-5783 GCA_045534855.1 Acutalibacteraceae bacterium | reverse complement strand
GCCCACCCGCGTAGGCACAAAGTTTTACGAGGATGGCAAAAAAGACCGCTGCTGCAAGAAGTGCGGCGAGACTTTTTAAGAGTTAGGAGGACATGACAGATGTCAACATTAGGAAACGAATATAAAAATTCGGTTGCTCCTGCCTTGATGACAAAGTTTGGATACAAGAGCGTCATGCAGATTCCGAAACTCGACAAAGTAGTTATCAACGTAGGTGCCGGCGAGGCAAAGGACAACTCCAAGGCTATTGATGCAATCATTTCCGATCTCGGAAAGATTACCGGTCAGAAGGCTGTTCCTTGCAACGCCAAGAAGTCGGTTGCAAACTTCAAACTCCGTGCAGGTATGCCCATCGGTGTAAAGGTTACACTTAGAGGCGAGCGTATGTATGAGTTTGTTGATCGCCTTTTTAATGCGGCTTTGCCGCGCGTTCGTGACTTCCGTGGTATCAACCCCAATTCTTTTGACGGTCGTGGCAACTATGCAATGGGCGTTAAGGAACAGTTGATCTTCCCGGAAATCGAATATGATAAGATCGACAAGGTTCGCGGTATGGACATTATTTTTGTAACTACCGCTAAGACGGACGAAGAAGCCCGCGAGTTACTTACTCTTATGGGCGCTCCGTTTGCGAAGTAAGGAGAAGAATTATGGCGAAAACATCTATGAAAGTAAAGCAGGCACGTCCCGCTAAGTTTTCAACAAGAGAATATAACAGATGTAAGATTTGTGGACGCCCGCACGCTTATCTTCGCAAGTACGGTATCTGCCGTATCTGCTTCAGAGAACTCGCTTACAAGGGCGAGATTCCCGGAGTTAAGAAGGCAAGCTGGTAAGAAGGCGTAAAGCTTAAAGGAGGTTGACGGCATGCAAATCACCGATACTATAGCAGATATGCTTACGAGAATTCGTAACGCATCTGCTGCTAAACATGATTCGGTTGATGTACCTGCGTCAAATGTAAAAAAGGCAATCGCACAAATTTTACTTGACGAAGGTTATATCAGTAGCTTTACCGTTGAAGAAGACGGAAAGCAGGGCGTAATTCACATTGTGTTGAAGTACGGCCAGAATAAGGCGCAAACAATCACCGGTATTCGCAGAGTATCAAAACCGGGTTTGCGTATTTACACCAACGTAGAGGATATGCCTAAGGTTATGAAGGGCTTAGGTATCGCAATCCTTTCCACCTCTAAGGGTATTATGACAGACAAGCAGGCTCGCGCTAACAATGTTGGCGGCGAAGTTCTCGCTTACGTCTGGTAAGGAGGTGCGTTGGAATGTCCAGAATAGGAAGAAAACCTATCACAATTCCCGCAGGTGTTACCGTAACAGTTAATGGCAATGAAGTTACTGCAAAGGGTCCCAAGGGCGAGCTCAAGGGTACTTTCTCCAGTGAGATATCCATTGCAATTGAGGGTAGCGAGATAAATGTTACCCGTCCGAGCGATGCTCCTAATCATCGTTCACTTCACGGTTTAACCCGTACACTCATCGCCAATATGGTAGAGGGTGTTGAAAAGGGATACACCAAGGAACTTGAAATCAACGGTGTTGGTTACCGTGCTCAGAAGCAGGGTAAGGACCTCGTTATGAACCTTGGTTATTCGCATCAGGTGATCATCCCCGAAATTCCGGGAATCACCATTGAGGTTCCGTCTGCAAACAAGGTCATCATCAGTGGTCCCGATAAGCAGATGGTAGGCCAGTTTGCCGCAGATGTTCGCAAGAAGCGTCCGCCTGAGCCGTATAAGGGCAAGGGTATCAAGTACGCCGATGAGCATATCCGCCGTAAGGAAGGCAAAGCTGCCAAGGGTGCTAAGAAATAAAAAAGGAGTGTATAGAAAATGGTTAGTAAACCGAACAGCAAACAGGCTCGTCTTAAGCGCCATGCTCGTGTTCGTTCCAAGATCACAGGTACTGCCGCAAGACCCCGTCTTGATGTATTCCGCTCCAACAGCAATATTTACGCCCAGCTTATCGACGATGTAAACGGCGTTACACTCGCAGCCGCTTCTTCTAATGAGAAAGACTTTGATCTTTCCGGTGGCAACTGCGAGGGTGCACGCAAGGTTGGACAGTTAATCGCTGAACGCGCAGCCGGCAAGGGTATTTCCGAGGTCGTTTTTGACCGTGGCGGTTATATCTATCACGGCCGTGTTAAGGAGCTTGCCGAAGGTGCCCGCGAGGGCGGCCTCAAGTTCTAAGAAGGAGGAGGAATACTTTTGGCTACTAATATCGACGCATCAACTTTAGATTTACAGGAGCGCGTAGTTGCAATCAACCGTGTTTCTAAAACTGTTAAGGGCGGTCGTATAATGAAGTTCGCCGCATTGGTTGTTGTTGGAGACGGCAACGGCATTGTAGGCTATGGACTTGGTAAAGCCGGTGAAGTACCGGATGCGATCCGCAAGGGTATTGAAGATGCTAAGAAGAACCTTATTAAGGTTTCTCTTAAGGGAACAACCATTCCGCACGAAATCATTGGTGAGTTCGGTGCAGGCCGGGTTCTTATGAAGCCGGCTGCTCTCGGTACCGGTGTTATCGCAGGCGGTGCAGTACGTGCAGTACTCGAAATGGTTGGAATTAAGGATATCCGTACAAAGGCTCTCCGTTCTAACAATCCCTGTAATGTAGTCCGTGCTACCGTTAAGGGTCTTGCAGCACTTCGTGATGCAAACCAGGTTGCAGCGGTTCGCGGTAAGTCTGTTAAGGAAATCATAGGTTAAGGAGGAGCAGCACAATGTCTAAAACAAATACTGCAGTCCTTACGGTAAAACTCGTAAAGAGCACTATCGGTTCCAAAAAGGACCAGATCGCTACCGCTAATGCACTCGGTCTTTATAAGATTGGTGACACACGTGTTCAGCCTGATAATGAGGCAACACGCGGTAAGATCAATAAGATTTCTCACCTCGTTGAGGTAACAGAGGGAAAATAAATAATTCCGGTCATACGATGTATGACAAGCGGCTTTTTGCCGCCAATCAAGCAAGGAGGTGCGAACAATGAAACTGCATGAATTATCTCCGGCTGTCGGCTCTACAAAAGAGGCGAAGCGTATAGGTAGAGGTCATGGTTCCGGCAACGGTAAGACTGCCGGAAAGGGTCACAAGGGTCAGAAGGCACGTGCCGGTCACGGTATGAGACCCGGCTTTGAAGGTGGTCAGATGCCACTTCAGAGACGCGTACCGAAGCGTGGCTTCAACAATATTTTTGCTGAGGAGTGGATTGCTATCAATGTTTCCGCGCTCGAGGTTTTCGAGGACGGTGCTACAGTTGATGCAGATGCTTTAAAGGCAAACGGTATCATTAAAAAGGCGGATATGCCGGTTAAGGTTTTGGGTAACGGAAAGCTTACAAAGAAGCTTACTGTAAAACTTAATGCTTTCTCCGCTTCTGCTGCCGAAAAGATCAATACTGCCGGCGGAAAGGCTGAGGTGATCTGAGGATGCTTGAAACCATAAAAAATGCGTGGAAGGTAAAGGAAATCCGTAATAAGATTCTTTATACCATCTTGATTATCCTCATTTTCCGTATAGGTTCGGCAATTCCGGTTCCGTTTATTGACTACGGTCAGTTAAGTGATATGGCTAAAGAGTCATACAATATTAACGCACAAAGCGGTAACCAATTCTTCAGCTACTTGTCCATACTTACCGGCGGTGGCTTGGAATACGGTGCAATCTTCGCAATGTCGGTTACACCGTACATTAACAGCTCCATTATCATTCAGCTTTTAACTGTTGCTATCCCCGCTTTGGAGCGTCTCTCCAAAGAAGGCGAAGAAGGTCAGAAAAAGCTTGCTCAGATAACCCGTTATGCAACCATTATTTTGGCTCTCATCCAAGGTATTGCTTACTTCTTCTATTTGAAGGGTAGCGGCTACTTAAATGTAGAGAACACATTCGGTTGGATGTTATTTGCAGGTGCTGTAATCGTGCTTGCATTTACAGCAGGTTCTGCATTGGTAATGTGGCTTGGTGAACGTATAGACGTTAAGGGTATAGGCAACGGTATCTCTATACTGTTGTTTGCAGGTATCCTTTCCCGCGGTCCGCAGGCGTTCTATATGCTTTATCAGTATTTAACTATCAATCCTGTAAGCGTTGTAGCAATCGTTATTGCGTTCCTCGCAATCATTGCTTTCATTGTATGGATGACCCATGCCGAGCGCAGAATTCCTGTTCAGTACGCAAAGCGTGTTGTTGGAAACAAGATGTACGGAGGTCAGAACACACACATCCCGATCAAGGTAAATATGTCAGGTGTTATGCCTATCATCTTTGCTTCTTCGATCTTGATGCTTCCTACAATGATCCTTTCGTTTATGGATCCTAACGAAATCACCTCATTCAAGAAGTTCCTTGGATTGTTCGGTGTTGACGGTGCGTTCAAAGCAATAATGTACTTCATCCTGTTTATTGCGTTTGCATATTTCTATGCAACCATTCAGTTCAATCCGGTTGAAATGGCTAACAATTTGCGTAAGAACGGTGGCGCAGTTCCCGGTATTCGTCCGGGTAAGCCCACATCTGATTTTATTTCAAAAATCTTGTCAAGAATTACATTGATGGGAGCTATCTTCCTCAGCGTAATCGCAATTCTCCCCATAATCATCGGAAGCGTTGGCGAAATCAACATTTCCCTTGGTGGTACCTCGGTACTCATTATGGTTGGTGTTGCACTTGATATAGTTAAGAATCTTGAATCCCAGATGATGATGCGTCATTACAAGGGATTCCTCGACTAAGGAGTATACTATATGAAGCTCATCCTTTTGGGAGCCCCGGGTGCAGGTAAAGGCACTCAGGCGGAAGTTATTTCCGAAAAATACGATATTCCTGCTGTTTCGACCGGTAATATGATCCGTGAGGCGCTCAAAAACGGCACCGAAATGGGTCTTAAGGCGAAATCATATATCGATGCAGGAGCATTGGTACCGGACGAGGTCGTAATCGGCATCGTTAAGGAACGCCTTACCGAAGCTGATTGCAAAAACGGCTTCATTCTTGACGGCTTCCCCCGTACCATCCCGCAGGCAGAAGCACTTGATAATATGGGTGTCAGCATTGATGCTGCACTTTCTATCGAGGTTGCCGATGCTGAAATAGTTAAGCGTATGTCAGGTCGCCGTGTTTGCGAAAAGTGCGGCGCAAGCTACCATACCGAATTTAAAAAGCCGGCTAAAGAAGGCGTATGTAATATGTGTGACGGCAAACTTGTTATCCGTAAGGATGACGAGCCGGAGACCGTGCTCAACCGCTTAAAGGTTTACCACGATCAGACCGAGCCGCTTAAAGACTATTACAAAGGCTGCGGCAAGCTTATCACCGTTGAGGGACAGGACGAAGTTGCTGATACAACAGCTCTTGTTCTTAAAGCTTTAGCGGAGATTTAAGTATGATAGTGCTAAAAACCGGTCGTGAGCTTAAGATTATGAAAGAAGCCTGCCGTATATCGGCCGGAGCATTACAACTTATTGGCAAAGCGATCGAGCCCGGTGTTACTACCGCCGAGCTCGACAGGCTGGCCGAAGCGTATATTCGAAAGCAGGGCGCTGTGCCCAACTTTAAGAATTACCAAGGCTATCCTGCAACCGCTTGTATATCAATCAACAATCAGGTAATCCACGGCATACCGAGCGCAAAGGTTCGAATAAACGAGGGCGATATAGTCAGCGTTGACCTCGGAGCTATGTTTGAGGGGTATCATGGCGATAATGCTGCCACATTTGCCTGCGGAGATATTTCCGCAGAAGCAAAGCGGCTGATGGACACAAC
>JAZSKL010000030.1:0-17359 GCA_045534855.1 Acutalibacteraceae bacterium | reverse complement strand
AAATTGTAGCTTTAGTTTTGGCACTCACTATGGTGCTCACACTTTTTACAGGAATTTCTGTTTCCGCTACCAATACTACCGATGGTTCTGTATTGGTTCTCACAACAGGTAATCCCGTAGTTATCGGCAACGGTTATGGTTACACTTTCCATGCTTGGGCAAACCCCGAAGCCGAAGAGGATGTTACATTTACTCAAAGTGCTGATTTTGCAGGTATCGGTTATACCGGTGGTGTTGTAATGGACTGTGAGGTTCCTACCGGTCAGCAGCCCTGCGTAAGATTTTATACAGTAAGCCTTAAACCTAATGTTGTTATTAACGGAAGCAACGATATGTTTATGATGTATGTTCGTATGCCGAAATACATCCCAGAAATTCTTCCCGCAGACAGACGTTGGGGAGAGGTGATGCGTCCGTATTCCTTATCCGTTGTTCAGAACGGCGTTACATATACCGCAACCAACTTTAAGGATATGCCCTTGCGTACACTCGGTAAAAACGATGCAGCTTGGACGGATTCCGTAAATTCAGGCGGAAGCTTCAACCATTTAAGCGGATTTGAGGGCTATATGATGATGAATCTTAGCTCTCTTGCTTGGGATAAGTCAGGTTTTGATGCAAATTCCAATTACACAGTTACAAACTTTAACCTTTATAACGGTGTTGTAGGTGGACAAAGCGGTGACTTTACCGTAGGCGGCTATTATGGTGTAGAGGTTTATAACAGTGCGGCTACAATCGCACAGATAAAGGGTGTTCCTGTAAATCTTCCTATGAGTGATTATGAAGCACCCGATGCTAATGCAATCACAGTTACTACCACCAATACTCCCGAAGCTTTTCAGAAAACAAACGGCTACGGTACAGATACTCTTGGTCGTGAGTACGGTTGGGGCGTATCATACAATTCCGGAAATAGCTACACAGGTGCGGTTATCGACCATAGAGTAGGTGAGGTAGTTCTCGGAAACGCTGCGCATATAGCTTATGTTTCTGATACGGAACATGGATATATGTCTAATGGAGAAAACCCTAAATTCCAGGCTAACTTTAAAACAACGTTTGTTTTAGAGAATGCAAAAGCCACTATGATTTATATTGAGCTTCCTGAAACAGGTCTTGGCTATAGCTCTTTCAGAATTGACGACATAGCTCATGACGGTTATTTTTGGAATTATCTGCGTAAATACGGTTATTTAAGCGTTGACGGTTCAGCTTGGTCTTACAGCACTGATATAAATTCAAATCGCGAAATAATTCTTCCCGATGGCTTCAAGGGTTATGTAAAAATGTATTTTGACGAAGAGGCCTACGGTTCGAACGGTGTTCGTGAAAAGAGAAATTTATGGTATTTGGATTTCTCCTTCGGTCTTTTTGGCGGAGATTACGGAGATATAATTTTCGGCGGTATCTGGAATGTTATAAATGATACCGATTCCACTTGGGTAAAGGTTGGAAGCAAAGATGCTGTTAAGGTTGCAAAGCCCGACAAAACATCCCCAATTGAAGCTACTATTAAAGATCCGTGTTATACAGCCGGTACACCTTATCAATTAAAACTTAATAAGGATAACTCCAATATTTCCATTAGCTTTACCGAAAACCGTGAGCCTATAGGTACTCATATGATGAATACCGCTTCTTCTACGCTTGCAGTTGGTGCCGCAAACGGAAGCAATGCTGAATTTAAGTATGTTTCTTGGGCAAAAATTGCTGCAGGTCAGGATACCCTTATGGTATATATGGAAGTACCAACCCACGAAGAAAAAGCTGCTTGGCAGATTAAGCTTACAGGTCTTACCTTCCATCAGAATAATGCAAACGTAACCGCAAGCGGTTCAAACGACTATTATTGGACCAACTCAAAGGGTATGCAGTATTCTTATCTTGCTAAAGATGGTGAGAATTGGGTGAATGGTGCAATTTCCACCGATGGTAACTCAATAATGACTCTTCCAAACGGATTTAAGGGATATGTTAAGTTTGATTTCAGCACCTGTGAAAACTATAGAGGTGAATGGACAAACGCAAACAACTCACTCTATGCTAAAAAGCCGTTTGATTATACAATGGATTACAGCATTGAACAAATGGTATTTACCCTTAACTATATGGGCGGTATTTACGGTGATTTTGTTATCGGTGGCGCTTATCAGATAACCAATGATAGCAATAGTCTTTATGCAAAGGTTTCTAATAGTGATACGTATAACGGCGAAGCAGAATCACTTATTGTTCAGATAGATGAAAATGCTGTAAATGTTGATCTTCTCCGTGAAGCTATGGCTTTGGTAGGGGATATCGACATTAAAGATATTGATACAGTTGATTATATTCTCAGTCTTTGTGATATAATTCCTGAGGAATATATGCAAACTCTTACAGCTGAGGAAGCCGCACTTTTAGATTCAATAATCAAAGGTTACAACGCATATCGTCCATCTTTCCTGGGCGTAGCTGCGCGTGTTCCGGACGGTACTGATAACGCAGGTATCAAGGTAGGAAACGCTCTTGATACTTCAGCCGCAAAGGCAGAGGGTTATAATGCAGTTGAATACGGAACTGTAATGCTTACAAAGAAGTATCTCACAAGGGATAAGTACTTCACTGCTGACAGCGTAGGTGCAGAGCTTGTTGCAGGCGGAGATGTTGAGGATGTATTAACCTTTACATGGGATGCTGTTTATGAAAGCAATAAGTGGGATGAATATGATGATGATCTTTTCTTCCGTTCTTATGTTGTTTACTCAAATGGTGCAGAGAATATAACTGTATGGAATAATACCTATGTAAATGAAGAGGTAGTTATTTCTACTACTATCGAAAATCCGAGTATTCGTTTGTATGCTTACCGCACTAAAGTTTCCCGTCCGTATCTTATGACAGGTATTGCAAATGCCGCCAATAGATTTGGTTATTCGGTATTTGCAGGTCATTATTACGGTAACATTAACGGCGACCATCTTATTGATGCTAATGATACTGTTGCACTTCGTAAAATTATACTTGGTCAAGAGCAGGTAGGGGAGTATACATACATTCCCGATACCAATGCTGACGGAAAAGTAAATGTTAAGGATCTTGTTCGTTTCAAGAAATATCTTGCTGACTCTTCTGTTAAGATGGGACCAAAGGAAAAGGTTGATTACTACGCAAAAGCAACTCCCGAAAGCTATTCCTTCTCACTTAACCTTTACGGCTCTGCTTATGACGGTGTTGAAACACAGTTAAGGCGTAATCCTGACCGTGGTTGGCGTCTTGAGGCTTATGTAAATGTTGCAAACACATCGGCTGATAACCAGACTCCGCAGGCAGATCCTACATTTAATGTTTGGAACAATCTTGCAAAAGAGCCCTATCAGGTATTTTCACCGCAGATAACACAGGTTTATTTCTATCTTACCGGTTATAAGAATACTGAAATCTTACCGCAATATGCATTTGATCGTATGCAGGAGGTATTCGATAAGGCTGAAGAGCTTGGCGTTAAGCTTGTAGTACGCTTTGCATATCAGGGTGAAATGAAACAGGGAATAGGCGATGCAGAAGATGCTATAATGCTTGCTCATATGAAGCAGTTGAAGCCTTTCCTTGAGAAAAATTCCGATTTAATTTATGCTGTTGAAGCAGGCTTCTTGGGTGCATGGGGTGAATGGCATTCCTATAACAAGAGCGGTATAGAGCATAACGAAAAGGCTTTACTTGAGGGAATTATTGATATGGTTCCCGAAAACATTTATTTGCAGGTTCGTTATCCTCAAATTCTTGATTATATTGATGAGTCAAGTCCTGCCGCTTGGAGACTTGGTAAGATTGGTATTCATAATGATAGCTTCTTTGGTTATACCTACAATAAGTCTGCATATCCTATGATTCCGATTATTGACGGTGAAGAATTGCCTGATACCGTAACCGAAGAGGATATTGCAATCTATAATTACAACTGGAACAAGGCTATGGAAATGGCTGCACAGGCTCCTATGGGCGGTGAGCTGTTCTGGGGTTATGAAACTAAAGAGGATCAGTACACCGATGCTTATGACGCACTTATTCAATACAGTATGTTCCGTCAAAGCGTATTCAGCCTCTATCACGGTTATAAAGAGGGTATGCACGGCGTAGAGGGTGAGGGTATATTCTCAATGCAGGATTGGGAAGCTACTCCTGTTACACCCGAATGGCTTGAGGCTAATAATATAACCTATGATCCTAACTACTTTGTAGATTCAAATGGTAATACCGTACAGCACAATGTTTTAGAGTTTATTACCGATCATATGGGTTACAGAATTGCTCTTAAAGATATTGGTATTGAAGGCGCATTTGATTCTGGTGCAGAGCTTGATGTAAATCTTAATCTTGTAAACTATGGCTTCTCCGCAGCATTTAATATGACAAGCGGTTTTGCAATTCTTGATAATAACGGCAATGTTGTTTCAACCGTTAACGTAGGTAATCCTGAAGAGTGGCACAGCCGTAATCCCGAAAACTGGAATGACGGTGAATTACTTATCCATAATATTTCAAGTAAGATTATACTTCCTAAAGAAAACGGTACTTACAAGCTTGCATTCTTCCTTAAAAACAGCGTAGGGACAGGTGCAAAGCTTGCCAATAACCTTGAATATATAGATGGCGGTTATACCGTTATTTATACATTCAATATTGGCTCAACTGTAGAAAAGGCTGATCTTTCTGAAATTCTTACCTTTAATACGGGTATGGATATGTTCGGCGAGAAGGCTGTAAACATTTTGGGAGACAGTATTACTCAGGGTCTTGACGCGGGTGCGTTGTATGATAATTCTTGGGCTTCTCTTTTCAAGGGTGCTTTGAATAGCGTAGTTGGAACAAATAATTTAGGCTTTGTTTCAATGAATTATTCGGGTCAGAGCTACAACGAAATTCATACCATTGAAACCGTAACCGATACCTGGACCAGACATTCCGGCTGGGAAGCAGCAAGTACTCCCGGTCATGTAAATTATGTTACTTGGTCAAAGAATGAAGAAATTTTAAGATTTACTCTTGACCGTAACGAGGGCGGAATAAACCGCAATATCAACGGCTTCTATATTTATTATACCGAGGGACCGCTTTATACAAGCTTTGATGTACTTATAAACGGTCAGTTGGTTGATACGGTAAACTGTGTAGCAGACGTTCGTAAGGATACCGCAAGAAGTCAATATATCGCAATTCCCGCTAATTGCGGTAATGAAATAACTATTGATATTGTGAAATCTGCTTCTGCAACCGAAACAATGATTATGATAAACGGTATTTCTTATATGGATGATCCCGTTGATAGTGTTACCGTTAATAACTACTCTTTAAGTGGTGTTCGTTTGGTTGAATACAGCGATGACCTTATTAAGGAGCTCGCCAAAGCAAATGTTGTAATTTGCACATTGGGAACAAATGATGCAGGTACAGATGCTGATCTGGATACATTTAAGCATAAGCTTGATGTATTGGCAAATGCTTGTAAGCAAAATGGCTCAATCCTTATCGTGGGTGACGTTATCTGGCGCCGCTATGGTAATGATGAATGGGCAACCGCTTATAAGAATGCTTTAAAATCTGCTGCTGCCCGTGCAAACGGTTACTTTATTGATTTTACACCGCTTGAAAACGGCACAGAAGGCTTCCTTTTGGATGATATTTGCCATCCGTCACCGTATGGACATAGACTTATGGCAGAATACTTCTGCGAACAGCTTGGTCTTACACTTAATTAATATGAAATCCACCTAAATTAAACCCAAAAACCGGAAGGCATATAGCCCTGCGGTTTTTGGGTTTGTTGTTTCACATATTATTTTATTGCAGGCTGAAAAAATATCAATCAGCCTTTTCGTATACAGGAATACCTTCGGTCTTAACGGTGAAATGCCTGCATTCAATGCTCTCTTTCGTAAAGAAATCACGCCATTTTCCTTGTGGTAAATAAACTTCTCGTGAAGTTTCTCCGGCAGCTATCGGTGCTACGATCAGGTTATCGCAGAAAATATATTGGTCATCAATGTTAAATGTTTCGCAATCGTCCGAATAGTCGCTTACAAGCGCTCTCACGGGTGCAATACCTGTATTTTTGTATTTATCAAATGCGGCTATCAGCATAGGTTTAAGAGTCTCTCTTAAATCAAGTAATTCCTTTACTTCCTTTTCACAGCCGTGTATCTCCCACGGTACATTTTCACAATACCAGGCATTTATAAGGCATTGCGCCGAAAATACATTTGATTGCAATCTGCGTATAAATTCATCCTTACTTTTAGCATCGCGTACTTCGGGTGTCCATAAAATACCGCTGAAACCTGCAGTTGCGCATCCTCTTATAAAGTCTTTATGGTCGTATAGGTCGCTATACAAAACAAACGGATAAGAAGATGATAAAGCTCCTGCGTTTCTTACCTCCGAAAGAGTTTTGTTTTCGCCCAAAGCCTCAAGCATTGTTTGCATATAAAGCACACCGAATAAACTGTGATATTGCTCACCGTCTAATCCTGATGGAAATTCTGCACAATTTGGAAACGACCAACCACCGGTTATATCGCTTCCGTCACATTCGTCCAGCTTAAATCCATCAATTCCCATATCAACGATTTTTTTGTGGTAATCAGCAAATATTTTGCGTGCTTCTTTTAAGGAAAGGTCGGGCACACAGCCGTTCCAAACCGAATAATCAGCGCTATAGGGCAATAAATCGTTATAAATAGGTGAGGTTGGATGAACAAATGCGTGTTCCCATAAATTGATGTGATAACCCATATTTTTAAGCTTGTCAACCGTTTTTTGAGGGTTCGGGAAGCGTTCATCACTCCATATATAAGAGCAGGAATAGCTTTGTGTTTGCCAACCGGGTTCTAAACCGATAATTCCGATTTTAAAACCGTTGTTTTTTAGCTTTTCAGCAGTATCTAATACCTCATTTTCGTTGTATCTGCCGTAACAACGGTATATTGCCGATAATCCCCATTCGGGAGAACTGCAACCGCCTCCTGCAAACATATTGTATTGCGCTACAACATCGGTTATATTTTTTCCTTCGAAAATATAAATATCAACACCCTTTGCAACGGGTATTTGTATTGTTATGTTTGAAGTGCCGTTGGTTTTCGAGGAGTAAAGCACATCGGTAGAAATAGCAATACTGTGTTTTTTGTCGGTATTTTCCGTTTGATTTAAAAGCGAGGAGGAACCAAAATAAAATTCTGCATAACGTGCGGTATCAACAAAAATTCCGTAACCTGCAGTGCTTACAAAAAAAGGAACAGGTGCGTGCGAATCACCCGTTGGTGAAACAGGGTCGGCGTTTGGTCTTAAGGTGATTTTTCTACCTCTTAAATTAAAGCATTTCAGTTGTAAACCCATTCCGTAAATCTGCTCGTTTTCCTCAAGCGGTAATCGCAATACACAACCGCGGTTGTTTTCTTTAAAGAAGATTTCGCTTGTAGTATATTCAATTTCGCTTTCTGCGTAATTTAAGGTTTTACAAAAGTATGTTGGTGTTAATTTTTCGGGATTTCCAAATGTAATCTTTTTCATAATGATATTTCTCCTAAAAAAGCAGAGACTGCATAAACAGCCTCTGCTTCGTAAAATCAATCAAGCTTTAAATCAAAGAAACTGCAAAGCTTTTCAGCAATTAACTTATGTCCTTCGATTGTGGGGTGGCAAATATCTTTGGATGTGTCCAAAACCTTAGAAAGCGAAAGTGTGGTGAAGTCTATAAAGTAACCGTTTGCATCAACTGCTGCCTGACGCAGAATATTCTTATATTTTGTTGCCCAGTAATCATTGCCGTAACGCGCCCAGATAACATCACCAACGATAAGGGTTGAGCCGTTTTTCTTACAAGCGTTTACAACTATGTTTACCTTGCGCTGGAATTCGTTAATATCGGCATTTGTTCCGGCATCGTTAGTTCCTAAAGTAAATATAACATAGTTGGCTTTGGCAAGGCTTTCAAGAACAACATCATCAATATCAACAAGCTTTATGCCGGAAACAGAGTAGTTGTTAACTGTAACAGTAGCGGGCTTATCAATATAACTTATACCGGTTATTGTTACAGGCTCATATCCGTTAGTAAGCTTAACTATTTCAATCACAATATCATCGCCACAGCCGGCGGGAATAGCGATATATGGGCTTCTTGCACAGGTGTTGCTTACATTTGAGGCGCAGTCAACGGTTGAAACAGCCTGACCGTTAACCTTTATCTGATACTTGCCGTATGTAGCACCTGCAACATGGTAGATGTAGAAGCCGTTTATATGGCGGTCAATACCGTCAGCTTTACGATTAAGCTTAAATTCAAGCGTTGCACCCTCTGTAAAAGATGAAGCGGTATATGAAAGATTACCGGGGGTGAGAGAGGACTCTGCAGCGTACTTTCTGGTCCAATTACCGGTCTTATCAGTTACGGTGTGTATTTCTTTGCAAACAAAACCGTTCTGGTTTGTGCCGTCAAGCAACGATACAAAACCAATGTTATTTGCGCCGTATTTTGCGGCAAGAGCTTTTTTGAAAATTGAAGCCCAAGATTGGTCATACATTTTTTCGCTGTTAAGACCTTGAGAAATAGAGTCACCTATAATGCTGATACTCTTTTCGCCGAACATATCAAGACCCTTATCAAAATTAAGCATAGCCTTTTTAGTTCCTTCGTTATATATTACATCGGTGCCGGAGGATGTAGTTTCGGACTCCTCCTTTTTGCTTTCGGTAGATGAAGTATCTTTTTTATCGTCATCTTCCGCAGAAGAGGTTACGGTATTATCTTTTTTTGATGATGTATCTTTTTTACCGTCATCATCGGAACCGCAAGCGGTTGTAAATATAAAAATAAGAGATAACATTAAACACATAATGATAATCCTTGTTCTTTTTCACATAAAAAATCCTCCAAAATATTATTTTATAAGTATATTTTATATTGTAATTGAGCAAAAATATATCATCAATCAATTTGTTTTTATCATAAATCTGTTTTAAATTGCATTTTTGCTTGTTTTTTATAACTTTGTATGCTAAAATTTTATATATCTTTCAGTATGGAGGTTGTTCTTATGTCAATTAAAAGTATGGCTGAAATAGAACAGTACGGTTTCGGAAAAAGTATTTCCCAAACCGATGATGTTGAATTTTTGAGTTCATACGATTATGAAGAGCGCTCCATAAAAAACGGTAATACAACATTTATGTATAATATGCCTGTTTATCTTGAAAAGTTAAGCGGACAATCGGTTGTAAACTTTAACAGCAAAAAAGATAAAGATTTTACTCCGTTTTATTTTGATGGCCCTGTTATGATAAATGCGGGAGTGCGTTTTAATTTTACACCGCTTACAAGTGATTTTCTGTATTGCATATATTATAAAAGCTCATCTGAAGAATTGGCAACATTAAAAAATACTCCTGTAACCGTTAATGAGCCTAAAATAAAATGCAAAAATGTTGTGCTTACTTCTTATAAGAAAATGCCGGAGGGTTTGTGTTTCCGTCCTGAAAAACAGCCTTTTTGGGAATTGACTTATCTTGTAAAAGGAAATTATGTACGTACAATTAACGGCGTTTCTTGGAATATAGGCGGCGAATGTTATACCTTTATTCCGCCTAATCAGCTCCATTCTTTGAAGACCGATTCCGGTGAAGCCGAGTTTATGGCAATAATGTTTGAAATGGATTGTCCTGATATGGAAAAGCTTATTCCTCCGCGTGAGGTAACGCCGAGCATTAAGTATTATCTGGATGTTATCAAATCTAAAATCGGTGATGATTCTCAATATGCAGAGGATATGATATTAAATCTTATCTCGCTTATTGTTGCTGAAACACTTTCAGGTGAGTATGATATTGTTGAAGAAAGCAAGTCATCGGTTGTTTCAATTGTTCAGATGAATGAGGTTGTAGCGCGTGCTGACCGTTTGATAGATGAAAATATATTTAATCCTATTTTAAGTGTAAGCTTTATTGCTAAAAAGCTGTTTATCAGTACATCTTATTTATACCGTTGCTCTATGCATAAATACAATGTGGGTATTTCGGAGCATATAAATGACAGAAAGCTTGAAATGGCTTGTGAGCTTATTGCAAACGGTAACTATTCGCTTTCGGAAATTTCCAGTAACCTTAATTTCTGCTCGCAGTCGTATTTTGCAACCCGTTTTAAGAAAAAATACGGTATGTCGCCCTTGCAGTATAGCAGGCATATAAATAAAAACTGAAATAATACTCTGTAAAGCCGATTGCTTTGCAGAGTTTGTTTTTTAGCAAGAAATGTTAAATAAACAAGCCTTGTCTGTCAAAGACAAGGCTTGTGTTTTAGTGCTATAATTTAAAAAATGAATGATGATTTTATGTTTCTTTTTCACAACTTGGAGAAGTGTTAAAATTTGCTTTGTAAGCTCTTGTAAAGGCGTGAATTGAAGAATAACCTAAAATTTCGGAAACCTGTGTTACACTTTTCTTTTTTAATAATTCTTTTGCCTTATCCATACGCAAAGAAATAAAAAAGTCTTTTAAACTCTCTCCCATTTTTTCGCTGAAAATATGTGAAAGATATGAGTAGCTGTAACCTGTTTCATTAGCTAAATTTTTTAGTGCATCAATATTGTATATGTTGTTTTTTAAATAACCTATTATGTAGAATAAGAGATTTTCTTTCATAGAAATATTATGGGTATTAACCTTTTCTTCGGTTAAGAAGCTGTACAAAACATCGGTTATTATATAGTTTAATGAGTTGGTAATAACTGTTTTGGAAAGCGGTTCGTTTTCGGCTTTGTTAAGTGCATTGTAAATATTCTGAAATGCAGGCTGAAGAGAGGTTTTATCATTTATTACGGCGTTTTTTGTGCTGTCTATTCTAAAGGCAACCTCATCCATTATTTTTGAAAGCGGGTTTTCTTTATCAAGCGTAAATCCGATGCAGTAAAAACGGAGCGGTGAATTTTTAGAGGGGATAATCTGATGGTTATCATCCTTGAAGCAAATATGAACCTGACCGCTTTTAATTTTATAACGCATATTATTTTGTAAAATTTCGCCCTCGCCTGCATAAACATAGGTAATTTCGTGGCACCATTGTTTGTGCAAAGGGTTAAAATCGTTTGCGGTTTTGCAGTGAACTGCGGCAAACTGAAACAGCTTTACCGAATTGTTGTTTGAATAGTTTGAGATATTTTTTGAGCTGAAAAATGTTTGTATATATTTAGATTGTTTCTGCGCGATTTGTTCGGTCATAATTTTCAGCCGCCTTATTTGATATTTTTTGTTATTATAACAAACCTAAAAATAAAAATCAACAGTAAAAAGGAGCATAAAATGAAAAATACGTATTTTTGCAGTAAAGAAGAATTTTTTAAAAATGCAAAGCTTCCTGTAAGAGTTATGGAAACTGAGGAGGCCATGTATGAGGAAATGGCGCAGATAATGGTTGATACAATTATTAAAAACGGCGATAAACAAACCGTAATTATTTGTCCTGTAGGTCCTATCTGGCATTATCCGATTTTTGCCGAAAAGGTTAACAAGCAGCGCATATCTTTAAAAAATTGTTGGTTTATCAATATGGATGAATATCTTACCGATGATGATAAGGTAATTGATTATGATAATATTTTAAGCTTTCACGCTACTATGGATAAATTGCTTTACAGCCGTATTGACCCGGAGCTTGTTATGCCTGAAGAACAGCGTATATTCCCGATGCCCGGTAAGGAGGAAGAGATTGACTGCCTTATTGACAGCTTCCCTAAAATCGATTGCTGTCTTACCGGTGTTGGAATAAACGGTCATATTGCTTTTAACGAACCACCTACAGAGGATATAACCGATGAGCAGTTTTCAAAAATGGGTACACGTTGCCTTGATATTGCAAAAGAAACCGTTACAAATAACGGACTTCATAAGCTTCGCGGTGCATTGGATATTTTCCCAAAGCGTTGCATTACGCTTGGTATGAGGCAATTGCTTAAAGCAGATTTGTTTAAGATTTATTTGTATTGCGATTGGCAGTGGGGAATTATGCGTAAGGTAGCACTTGAAAATGCTAATAAAACCGCTCCGGCATCTTATCTGCAAAATCATCCGAACGCCGAAATGGTAGTAACAAAATCGCTTGCCGATTTCACTTTATAATATTGGAGGAACTATTATGAAAAAGAGAATAGGAATTATAGGATTTGGCTGGATAGCAAGGGATATTCATTATCCTAATTATTTAACTATTGCAGATGAATGTGAGATTACAGCCGTTTGTGATATTACCGAGCAGGCAATTAAGAATGCCAAGGAAAAAACAGGGATTTCGGATGACCGTATTTTTACCGATTATAGGGAGCTTATTGACAGTGGTCTTTGCGATGCTGTTGATATTTGTACACCTAACTATCTTCATTGTGAAATAGCTAAATATGCGCTTAATGCAGGACTTGCTGTTAGTATTGAAAAGCCTGTTGGTATGAACAGTAAGGAGGTTAAAGAGGTTAAGGAGTTAGCCAAAGAGAAAGGACTTCCTGCATTTGTTTGCTTTACGTGGCGTCATAGAGCTCCATTGCGTTTTCTTAAAGACCTTGTTGACGAGGGAACATTGGGTGAAATTCATCATATGTATATTAAATGTATTAAGGATAGCGCTCTCTGGCCCGGACGCCGTTTGGAATGGCGTTTCCGTAAAGAAATGGCAGGCGTTGGTGTTTTGAGCGATTTGGGTTCTCATATGCTTGATTTACTTAACTGGCTTGGAACCGATGTTCAGGGTCTTTCTGCAAATTACGGTACTTTTGTTAAAGAGCGTCAGCTTATAGATTCCGAAGAATGGGGAGAGGTTACAACCGATGACTGGGCAAACCTTATAATCGACCTTAAAAATGGCTCAAGTGCAACAGTTACCCTTTCAAGAGGCTGTGCAACCTGTTCGGGTCTTACCGAGGTTGAGGTATTCGGACGTAACGGATATATGAAGTTCAGCGAAAGTGATTTTTCTCATATAACAGTACATATAGACGGTGAGGACGAGAAGGTGCTTCCGATACCTGAAAGCTACGGTGCGGCAGACTCCTTGCATCAATGCAAATCCTTTATAAATCTTCTTAACGATAAGGTTGATGAATATACCTCTACTATTGATTACGGTCTGCAGTCGCAGATAGTGCTTGATGCCGCTGAAATTGCAGGTAAAGAAAAGCGTTATGTTACCTTAAAGGAAATTGAAAACAAACTTTAATTAGGGGTGGTAAGCCTTGAAACATAAAATAGGAATTATCGGCTATGGAAATATGGGTTCGTGGCACGCTGAAAATATAAATTCGCGTATTGAAAACCTTGAAGCGGTAGGAATTTACGATATTGATGAAGAACGCTGTGAACTCGCTTGTAAAGCAGGTCTTATGGTATATCCAACCGCAGAAGAGCTTTTGGATAGCGGTATTGATATTGTACTTATTGCAACTCCGAATAATTTTCATAAGTATTATTCCATATTGGCTATGGAACACGGTGTAAATGTTGTATGTGAAAAGCCTGCCTGCCTTAACAGTGAGGAGCTTGAAGAGGTTATTAGTGTAAGCGAGCGTACAGGTATGCTTTATACCGTTCATCAGAACAGACGCTTTGATATTGATTATGCAATAATGAAAGAAATAATCGATAGTAAAGTTCTTGGAAAACTGTATTTTCTCGATTCGCGACTATATAGTAACCGAGGAAGCTCGGGAAGATGGAGAAGCACCTATGAAGCAGGCGGCGGCACTCTGTATGATTGGGGAATACATATGATTGATCAGGTTCTCTGCCTTATAGACAGTGAACCGCAGTATGTATTTGCACAGCTTCAAAGTGTACGTTTTCCGAAGGTTGATGATGTATGCCGTGTTAATATAAGCTTTAAAAATGGGGTAAAAGCGCAGATTATAGCCGACCTTTGGTGCTATATAAACGAACCGCGATTCCACCTATCGGGTGATGACGGAACTGCAATTATTTACGATTGGTTTGATGATAAGGGCAAGATAGTCAAGGCTAATATTAAAGAGGTTGATTGGCAACAGGGTTGTGTTTATACCCCTAACGGTCTTTCAAAAACTATGTGGCCGCGTCCGAAACAGGAGATAGAGGAACTTCCGCTTCCGAAGCCTGCAAAAGAGCCTCGATGGGAAGAATTTTATGAGAATGTTATCGATGTGATTGAAAACGGTGCAAAACAAATTGTTACACACGATGAAGTACGTCTTTCAATGAAGGTTATGATGGCGGCGTTTGAGTCGGCAAGAACAAATACAACGGTTGCGTTGTAAGGAGTTTTATGATGAATTACGGAACTATAATCAGAATAATAACACCAAAAGATTTATATGAGCAGCTTTGTTCGCTTAAATCAAAGGGTTTTGATTGCTGTCAATTAGTTTATAAGCCGGAGCTATATACAAGAGAGGATGCAGAAATTATAAATGATGCAGTCCTTAAAAGCGGTGTTGAAATTCAAGCTCTTATTGCAGGATTTCGTGATAGCTATACCAAATGGAATTTATATTCCGATTTTGAGGATGCGGGTTTGAACAGCGAAAAATACGGAGCGCAACGACTTGCTTATGTTAAAAAGGCGGCAGAGTTTTGCGGTATGCTTGGTGTCAAGAATATGATGGTTCACGCAGGCTTTGTTGCAAATAATCCTTTTTCCGATGAATACAGAAAAATGTGTGAAATTATTAAGGATTTAGCCAATTTTATTAAACAATATAATATGAATTTGTTGCTTGAAACCGGCGGCGAAAGCCCTGTTACACTTTTGCGTTTGATAGAAGATACCGGTTGCGATAACGTATTTGCAAATCTTGATACAGCAAACCTTATAATGTACGGCTTCGGCAATCCGGTAGATGCAGTTTATACCCTTGGTTCATATATAAAAAGCGTTCATATTAAGGATGGACTTCCGCCTGTAACGCCTAATGAATTGGGAAAAGAGGCTGAATTTGGCGAAGGTTTTGTAGATTTTGAAAGGTTTTTCAAAGTTTTAAATTCTAAACAAATTAAGGTTACTTATATTATAGAAAGAGAAATACCTGATGGTAAAACACCTGAAAAGCTTTGCAGTATTTTAGAAAAAGTAAAATCGATGACAGGGTAAAGTCGATATAATAACCGAAAGGATAGTGCGGAAATGAGTAATGTTGTAAAATGTATGGAAAACGAAAATGAAACTATGAGTTCAAAACCGCTTAAAAATACAATTTTACGAATCATATCAATGAAATCAAAAATTCAGGATATAACAGAGCAGAATATTTTTAATCCGCAGTTAAGTGTATGTTTTATTGCAAAGCAGTTGTATATCAGTACCTCATATTTGTATCGTTGCTGTGCATATAATTTTGGTATGTCAACCTCGGAATATATAGATGAATGTAAGCTTAAAAAGGCTTGTGAGTTGATTCGGCAAGGGGATGAATCCTTTTCTTACATTGCACACAGACTTAATTATTGCTCGCAATCATATTTTTCTACGCGCTTTAAGAAAAAATACGGTATGTCTCCGATGCAGTACAGCAGACATATAAATAAAAGTTAAAAACAGGAGTTGTGCTCTTTTGAACACAACTCCTGCTTTTTTGCAGATTTAATTATATAACATTAGCGCTTACGGATAACTTCCAGTTATTAAAGGAAATCTTGCCTTTGTATAATTCGAGGATTTTTTCTTCAAGCTCGGGGATTTCGGCTATTTTTCCGTCACGCAACTCAATAAGACGTTCCATACAGCTTCTCATTCTCATTATAAGACCGCCGAGCCTTATATCCTGAACATCAAAGCCGTGTGGCTTGTTATCGCGGAACCACTGCGCTTTAAATGAATAATAAAACGCTTCTGTTTCCTTAATCATCTTTTTGTAATCAGAAATAATTTTATTCATAGCATCCATATCTTTTGCAATATATGCTTCACGCGTTCTATTACCTATATCAATCTTGTAGGAGAGAACACGGCAAAGCTTTGATGCACAATCAAAAAGATAGGAATATTCTCCTGTTCTTGCGGCGGCGTTTTTGAGCTTTCTTGCAAAGCTTGCATATTTCTTTGAATCATCTTCGCTTACGGTAGTATCAAAAATTCCCATAAAGCAATCGTTATAAAGATTATATTTTGAGGGGTTTATGATATTCTTTGTTTTTATAAGCTTATCGGGAAGGTCCAATAACATAAAATCATCAAAGCTGTAACCTGTCCACTCATAGAACTTGGTTTTAATATCTGCCATAAGGGTTATACCTTCGGCAAGACAAGCGGCATAGCAAAGAGAGGGAAGAATAGCAAACATTGATGTTTCGGCACCGTTATCACCCCAACAGGTAATAAATGCATCCTTGATACCGCCGTCAATACAGGCTGAAATTGCGGCTTTTGTTGTACGAAGCGAAAAATCATTATGCGGAGCAAAGCCTGTCCATTTCCATGCGCCGCCTGCAAACATTACATTATCAGTAAGTGATTTATGACCTTTGATCATATCGGTATATGTCTTTTTGTCAGTATGATAGTAGTCCCAATATACGAGTGTAAGATTTTTGGGTATCATCTTTTTGATTTCGGGACTGAAATTAGTTACCTTTTTGTAATATGCACCGCCTGTTGCAAGTCGGTAGAACATATCACTCCACATCATAGGCGCAAAGCCGTATTTGTCGGTTATTTCACAAACGCGGTTAAGATGGCGTAAAAGCAGATCTGTGCGGTTTTGCATACCGTGGCGGTCAAGGTATTTACCTCTGCCAAGGTTGTGAGCTTCGTCCATACCGATATGGATTTTATCGGTTCTAAAGCATTTGCGGAGTGAGCTGATTACGTTTTCTATAAGTGCGTATGTACGCTCGTCTTCAACAAGCAAAATATCGTCAATATCAGTAATGGAGGCATATTTTGGCCAACGAACCGCAGCATTCATATGAGCAAGCGTTTGTATACAGGGAACAAGCTCTATACCAAGCCCGAAACAGAAATCATCAATATCTTTGAGCTCTGTTTGAGTATATCGTCCTCTTAAATATCCGAAACATTCTTCATTATCAACCTCGTATGTTTCTTCCATATAAAGCTGAACCTGATTGTAACCCATTTTTGCAATAACAGAAATGAATTTTTTAAGTTCATCAGGTTTCATAACTGCATTTCTTGAGCAGTCTATCATAATGCCGAAGGTGTTAAAGTTTTTCATTTAAAATTCCTCCTTTGTGAATCTATTTTTATTATTGCACAATCTATACGTTTAGTAAATAGAAAATAATTGCTTTAAATTAACACAATATTGCTTTTTTGAAGGTTTGATGTTATATTTATAAAGGTGATAAAAAA
>JAZSKL010000111.1:0-6120 GCA_045534855.1 Acutalibacteraceae bacterium | reverse complement strand
TGAAATAGACCATCTTGACGGTATTTTATATATAGACAGAATTTAAGGAGCGATAATATGCGTATAGTATTTATGGGTACACCCGACTATTCGGTTAAAACGCTTGAGGCACTTCTTTGTGCGGGTCATACGGTAGTGGGTGTATTTGCACAACCCGATAAGCCTGTTGGCAGAAAACATATTTTAACACCGCCTCCCGTAAAGGTTTGTGCCGAAAACCGAGGAATACCTGTTTTTCAGCCGAATACCTTGAGGGACGGCGAAGCTTTTAAAATACTCGAAGAGTTAAATCCTGATATTATCGTGGTTGTGGCATACGGTAAGATTTTACCAAAGGAAATATTAGAATTGCCTAAATACGGTTGTATAAACGGTCATGCTTCGCTTCTTCCCAAATACCGCGGTGCATCCCCTATACAGTGGTGTATAGTATGCGGTGAAGAGGAAACGGGTATCACCATAATGCAGATGGATGAGGGTATGGATACAGGAGATATCTTAACCCAAGAAACTGTTAAAATAGGTGATGAAGAAACTGCTGAAGAGCTTTTTGAAAGATTAAGCGTTATAAGCGCTGATTTAACGGTAAAGACGGTTGAAAAGCTTGAAAAAGGTGAAATCACACCCATAAAACAGGATGAAGAGAACGCAACCTATGCGCCTATTCTTAAAAAGGAAATGGCACAGTTTGATTTTTCTAAATCCGCTAAAGAGCTTCATAACGCTGTTAGGGGTTATTATTCTTGGCCATGTGCGTTTTTCTTTATTAACGGCAAACGGGTAAAGGTTATAGACAGCCGCGTAGGTGGTAAATGCAACGGTGTTGCAGGCGCAGTTGTAGGAAATACCGATGAATTGGTTATCGCTTGCGGTGACGGTACATCGATTCGACTTATAACCGTTCAGCCTGAAGGCTCCAAGCCTATGCATTCGGGTCAGATGCTCAAAGGTCATCCTATAGAGCTCGGAACTGTGGTGGGCTAAATGGCTAATGCTCGAAAGGCGGCTGCTTTGGCTCTTGTTGAGGTTGAAACAGATGCCGCATACTCAAATATAACACTTAATAAAATATTTTCTAAATATGAGCTTTCAAAAGAGGACAGAGCTTTTACTTCGGCGCTTTTTTACGGTGTGCTTGACCGGAAAATTACTATAGATTATATACTTTCTAAATTTATAAAAAAACCGCTTTCAAAAATAACACCGTTTACAGTTAGCGTGCTTCGGATATCGGTTTATCAGCTTAATTTTATGGAGCGTATACCCGAAAGCGCCGCAGTTAATGAGGCTGTAAAGCTTGTGAAATCCTCAAAGGAACGCTTTAACGCTTCATTTGTTAATGCTGTTCTTCGCAATATTATAAGAAATAAAGTTGAAATTCCTGCGGGTAATGATAAAAAATCTCTTTCAATAAGGTTTTCTTGCCCTGAATGGATAGTTAAAAGCTTTATAAATGATTACGGTGAAAAAATTGCGGTTGAGCTTTTGGAGGAAAGCCTTAAAGCGCCTCCTGTTATACTCCGTGTCAATACCTGCAAAATTACCTGCTGTGAGCTTGTAAGGGAACTTGAAGTGGAGGGGATAACGGTTAGGGAAACCGATGTTAAAAATGCTCTTTCGGTTCTTGGCGGTATAGATGTAAGAGCAAGTGAGTGTTACCGTAAAGGTTTTTTTCATATTCAGGATACCGCTTCACAGCTTTCTGTTTCAAAGCTTGAACCTAAACCGCTTGAGCGTGTTGTTGACCTTTGCTCTGCACCGGGCGGTAAAAGCTTCACAATGGCAGAGCTTATGGAGAATAAGGGCGAGGTTTTAAGCTTTGACCTTTATGAAAGCAGGGTAGAGCTCATTAAAAAGGGTGCTGAAAGGCTTGGTCTTTCGGTGATTAAAGCTTCTGTTGGAGATGCAACGGTTTATAATCCCGATATAGGTCAGTTTGATGCGGTTCTTTGCGATGTTCCCTGTTCGGGTCTGGGTGTTTTGCGCCGTAAACCTGAAATTAAATATAAAGAGGTTGGCGAGCTTTCAGGTCTTGAAGAAATTCAGCAAAAAATACTTAAAAATGCCGACCGATATTTGAAAAAGGGAGGCAGACTTCTTTATTCTACCTGCACACTTCGCAAGGCGGAGAATGAAGAGCAAATCAAGGCTTTTCTTGACAAAAATACAAATTATGAGTTACAATATGAGCATAGCTATATGCCGCAGAATGATAATACTGATGGTTTTTACTGTGCTTTGCTTAAAAAAGGATGATTGATTATTTCTCAAAAAATAGATATTAAATCAATGCTCCCCGAAGAACTTGAGGAGTTTTTAAAGGAGCTTTCTCAACCGAAATTCCGTGCTAAACAGGTGTTTTCATGGCTTCATTCGGGTGTTTGTGATTTTGATTTGATGACCGATATACCTAAAGGGCTTCGGGAAGAGCTGAAAGAACGGTGCTATATTGCCGATGTTTCAATCGTGAGAAGACTTGAATCCCAAATTGACGGTACGGTTAAATATCTTTACTCGCTTTATGACGGCGAAACGGTTGAATCGGTGCTTATGAAATATGAGCACGGTTATACCGTTTGTATTTCAACGCAGGTAGGTTGCCGTATGGGCTGTAGCTTTTGCGCTTCGGGTCTTAACGGTCTTTTCCGTAATCTTACTGCCTCTGAAATGCTTGCACAGATTATGGCGGCTGAACGTGATAATAATATCCGTGTTTCAAATATTGTTATGATGGGTATGGGCGAACCGCTTGATAATTTTGAGCAGTCGGTAAAATTTTTAAAGCTTGTATCCCATGATAAGGGTATGAATATAGGGCTTCGGCATATATCGCTTTCAACCTCGGGGTTGGTTCCGGGTATAAAAAAGCTTGCCGAATATAATTTTCCGATAACCTTGTCGGTATCGCTTCATGCGCCTAATGATAAAATCAGAAAAAGCATTATGCCGATAGCAAAAAGCTACAGTATAGAGCAACTGCTTTCGGCTTGCCGTGAATATCAGAGTGTTACAACAAGGCGAATATCTTTTGAGTATGCACTTATGGAGGGCGTTAACGATACGGACGAATGTGCCGATGAGTTGGCAAGAAGAATGAAGGGAATATTAAGTCATATAAATCTTATTCCCGCAAATCCGGTAAAAGAAAACAGTTTTAAAAAGCCGGATAAAAAACGTATACTTCGCTTTCAGAAGCTTTTGGAAGCTAAAGGTATAAATGCAACCGTCAGGAGAACGCTCGGAGCGGATATAGATGCTTCTTGCGGTCAACTGCGAAGAAAAGAAAAGGAGGGAGAGTCCGATGCGGTTTTACAGTAAGATAGATATAGGTAAACTGCGTGCATCCAATCAGGATGATTGTCGTGTAAGCGTGCTTTCGGGCGGTGCGGTGCTTGCTGTTGTTTGTGACGGTATGGGCGGTGCTAATGCCGGAAATGTTGCAAGTGAACATGCGGTAAAAGCCATAACTGATTATGTTGTAAGCTCGTTTCGCAGCGAAATGGATACTGTTGCAATTTCAAGAATGCTTGTAGCGGCTATTCGTTCTGCAAATATTGAAATTTATGATATGGCAATCAACAATGTTGGACTTTCCGGTATGGGAACAACCGTTGTTGCGGCGGTGGTTGTTGGTAACACCTGCGTTTTGGCGCATGTGGGTGACAGCCGTGCATATATTGTTAACGGTGATATTAAACAGCTTACCCGCGACCATTCGGTAGTTCAGTCACTTATAGAAAGCGGTAAGCTCACGCCTGAGGAAGCGCGTGTTCACCCGAGGAAAAATGTTATTACCCGCGCACTCGGTACAGAAGAGGATGTTTTGCCCGATTGCGGTGAGTTCACTCTAAACGAGGGTGATACTGTTTTGATTTGCACCGATGGTTTAACCAATTTTGTAGAAAATGAGGAAATACTTGATATTTTCAGTAAAAATGATATAAGCCGTGTGGTTGATGTGCTTGTTGCGAGGGCTAACCATAATGGCGGAGGCGATAATATAACCGCTGTTACGGTTACGGTTTAAAGGATAAGCGGTTTGCTTTTTACCTTACAGGAAAGGATGTTGTTCTAATGGATAAGTTTGTAGGAAAACGACTTGACGGTCGATATGAAATACAGGGTATTATCGGTGTTGGCGGAATGGCTGTTGTTTATAAAGCACGTGATAATGTTGAAGACCGAATTGTTGCTATTAAAATACTTAAAGATGAGTTCACCTCCAACGAGGAGTTTGTTCGCCGTTTTAAAAATGAATCTAAAGCTATTGCTATGCTTTCTCATACCAATATAGTTAAGGTTTATGATGTAAGCTTCGGCGACCTTATTCAGTATATCGTTATGGAGTATATTGACGGTATAACCTTAAAGGAGTATATTGAGCGTCAGGGCAGTCTTCGCTGGAAGGATGCTGTGCATTTTGCGTTGCAGATTTTAAAGGGCTTACAGCACGCTCATGATAAGGGAATAGTTCACCGCGATGTGAAACCGCAGAATATTATGGTTTTGTCAGACGGCACTATTAAGGTTACAGATTTCGGCATTGCCCGTTTTGCAAGAAGTGAACAGCGCACTATTACCGATAAGGCAATCGGTTCGGTTCATTATATAAGTCCGGAACAGGCAAGAGGCGAGCGTACCGATGAAAAGGCAGATATTTATTCTGTAGGTGTAATGCTGTATGAAATGCTTACAGGTCAGGTGCCTTTCCAGGCTGAAAGTGCAGTTTCGGTTGCTATTATGCAGCTTCAGCGTGACCCCAAGCCGCCTACAGAGTTAAACGGCTCTATTCCTATGGGTCTTGAGCAGATAACAATGCATGCTATGCAAAAAAATGCTGACCGCCGTTATCAGTCTGCGGCAGAAATGCTTTGTGACCTTGATGCATTCCGTAAAGACCCCGCAAAAACCTTTGAATATAACTACTTTGTTGACGATGCGCCTACCCGCTATGTAAACAGTGATACAATCCGTTCTTCAACTCCTGCTTCACAGGTGATTGTTCCCGAGGTGGAGGAAGAAGAAATTGCTGATAACAAAGAAAAGAGTGCAATTGTTCCTATTCTTGCGGGTATTGCTGCGGCTTTGGTTATTGCGCTTATAGTAATAGGCATTTTTGTTTTGAAAGAGGCTAATTCAGATACAGGTAAATCCTATAAGTGTCATAGCTTTTTATCGATGACACAAGAGCAGATAGATGCAGATGCTGATATAAATAAGAAGTATGATATTTCTTATGAGTATGAGTTCAGCGAGGCTCCTAAAGGCACAGTTATCAAGCAGTCTATTAAGTCTGGTAAATCCTTAAAGGGCGAGGATAATAAAATAGTTTTAACCGTTAGTAAAGGAACGGAAAACCCCTCTGTACCTAATCTTGAAAACTATGAAGAGCTTGCCGCAAAGGAAATTTTAGAGGACTTGGGTCTTGTTGTTAAGGTTGAAGAAATTGAGGATGATAAAATTGCAGAGGGTTATGTTGTAAAAACCGATAAGGCTATCGGTGAATACGTAGCTCCCGGTGATAGTATAATCCTTTATGTAAGCTCAGGCGCAAAGGTTAATGTAGATGAATATGTAGGTCAAAGTGCCGAGGGTATAGAAAAGGTTATTAAGAAAACAGGTCTTGTATTGGTTATAAAGCATGCTGATATGTCAGGCGAGGATGAATATAAACCCGAGGGCTTTATATTTAAACAAGAGCCTGCTGCAGGTACTACCGTGAAAAAGGGTGATACATTAACTCTTTTTGTGAGTACGGGTAAAAAGAATTACAGCTATGATGTTGTATTAAAGGATTTGCCGAAGGATTACGAAAGCGATAAGGTAACCATTAAGATTTATGATGAAAATGATCTTGAGATAGCATCTGCAGATGTTTCTCTCAGTAAGGTTAAATATACCTATACCTTTGAGCTTAATAAGTTGGTTTCAAGCAACGACAAAACTCAACTCGAAACAAAGCTTACAGTAGTTCTTGTTGGTGAAAGCAAAAAAGAGTTTGAGTATATGACTATGACCGTTGATGTTAAGACAGGGGATTACTATGATGCGCTTGTTTATGATGATTACCCGAAGTCTGATAACAAAGACAGTGATGAGTGAGAAAACTTAATATGCAGG
>JAZSKL010000129.1:0-5476 GCA_045534855.1 Acutalibacteraceae bacterium | reverse complement strand
GTACTTGGTCGAATATACAATTTTAACCTTTTTTACTAAAAATGTTTGTATGTATTATGCGAAATTTACTCTCAAATAATCATTTTTACCGTTCTTTTGACTAATAGTTTTCGGCAAAAAAGCTTCAATCCGCCCTACAGTGCGGCGAGGGTGATGGTGTTTTTTCACCGTCACCCTCATTTATAATTACTGTATATTTGTATCTGAACAAAGCGTTTTCCGCCTATTTTTCACCCTTGTAGAGCTTATTAAGCTCCGATAAGGTTTCCTCAACAAGCTGTCTGCCGCCTTTCGGGGAAACCCAGTTGGAGAACAGGTTAGCACTGTATCCTCTTCCCAAAACAGCACGCTCGGTTGCAAGATACGTACCGTTTCTTCTGCCCGGCTGACCGCAAAGCTGAACAATAAAGGTCTGCTCAAAGGGAGAACGCGCCTGAATAGAATGTTGGAAATCCATATAAAGCTCAAACTGATTGGTTGCAAAAGCAATATTTCCAACTCTTACAATGTGCATCTCCATCGGAAGGGTGGGATTTTCTTTCTGGGTTTCATAACGCTCAACAACCGTGTTCTTATCATTTCTGCGTGAAATTTCAATTGAATTCCACTTTAAATCATAAACCTTATCATCGGTATTGAATAACTCTTTTTCTTCGTATTTCGGCAGGTTACTGAAAACCTCGTATTCTTCATCGGTGATAAATCTCTTTTCAAGCTCAATAGTTTTAACGGTATGATTAACAGGCACATCACAAAACTTTTCTTTAGATGCCCATTCGCATACATCATCAAAAGCGGCGCAAATTTGAAGCGCAATTTCACGGCGTCTGTAAATTTCGATCGGATTTATAAGATCATCAGGAACCTTAACATCGGCATACTTTAACCTGAACCTGCGTGCCTCTGCTTTATCATAATATCTGGGTCTCGGCGCCAAATCACCTGCAGCGGCGCACTGCGGTAAGATATAAATATCACCGTAACGCTCGGCAATTTCCTGCCTTACATCGCCCCAGAAATCAGCACTCAAATAATATTCAAGCTCCATATTCTGCGAGGGGCAAGGGATATTCATAACTGCGCCTGTCAGCTTCTCATCTTTGTCATAAGTAAACATAAAGTTAGCATAATGGTCAGCGCCTGTTTCAAGATGTGTAAATTCGGGAAGCGAGGTATCGCCATACATCTTTGTTGTACCCTCAATAAAACGCAATTTCTTATCATCGCTGCCCTCGGTCATATCGCGATTATAAACAGCTCTGCGGTTATGTGATGCTACTGCGTAGCCGTAACCGTAAGAAATGTAACCTTCTTTTCTTGATTCAAATGATTCGCAAATTGCATCGCTCACCTGCTCAATAAAGAACTCAAAATATTCACCGGGAGGAGTAATCTCAATACCATCGTGTGGCAAATCAGAGAGCTTACCCCAAACACCCAAGTCTTCACCTTCATTTACAAAAGGACCTGCGTGAGTATGAGTTGCATTTAAAATGATTTTTTCAATATCAATAGAGGGATTCTTTTCAGTTACTCTATCCCTTACAGCACACAAAACAGGTTTATAAATAGTAACCATATCAAGAGTTACAAAAATCACATAATCGTTACCGTCATCAAGTGTTAAAGCAGTAGCCATACAAGGATCCATAACACCTTTATTAAAGCGAATATAAGACTGACCCGAAATAACAATAGGCTTATCTGTTGATATATCTCTTTTTCCCCAACCAATTTTTAACATAATAATTTACTCCTTTACGATTAGATAATACATTGACTGTGAAGTGTTGCCTACAGTGAATTTGAGTTTTCCGTTCTCAAAGACAGCAGGAACGGTTCCGATATAAAAACCTTCGGGACTGATTGCCCAAACAAAAAGTCCGTCAACATCGGTTTCTATCTCGATTTCCGCCTTAATAACCTCTACCGTTACAGGTGGTTTGCCTATATCAAGCATTAACTCATCCTTAAATACAGCATCGGTATTCTCTGCCCTGCCAACCGTTGTTAAAAGAATATTATCCGAATTTTTAATATCTTCATCGGTTAGTGAGCTCATTGCAACAACCGCAAAATCGGTTTCGCAATTAACCTTTACTCCCGAAAGGTCGATTTCTCCGTTTTTACCCAAAAATCCGTATGCACATTTGGTTTTCGGGGTATTTATATAACCGTAATTCTTACGGCGGTCAATTAAAAGCTCGCCTGTATCCGAAACGGTAACTTCAGACATAACAGCACCGGAAGCGGGCTTTATATTATCCCAATTATAATCAAATGAAATTTCGGATTTTTCAAGATTAGCATAAACTCCGTTCATATCCCAATCTGCCTTTGATACGGGATTAAGCTCAACTATATTTTTAGCTCTTGAAACATCACCGCGTCTTGTAAGAAGTGCTGCGTGATAGAAAAGACCGAATTTTGCAGGGTCATTCCAAGCGCTGAAAACACCCTGACGGTAAGGAACATTGCCGATTTTTTGCGATTCTATTTCTTTACCTATCATATTCATTCGCTCAAGCCTTGAAGAATATGAGTATGTATGAATTGCAAAACCGGACCACCCCTGAAGCATACCTATTGCTGCTGAATAAAGCACCGATTCTGCACGGTAAGGATTAGGCCAAGGCATATCCCACTCGGAAATAAAGGTAGGTCTATCCTTTGATGCCAAAAGCACACAGTCAAACAAATAATCGCTTGACGGACTTTTGATTTCACCGCCCGATACCGAATTATTATCAGCACGAGTAATAGATTTTTTACTAAATCTTTTCTCAAACTCTCTCCAACGCCAATCATAATGATAGGAATGCGCATCATAGTAATCGGTGACAAGCTGGGTTTTTACATTTGCAGGTCTTACAGCCCAGTTAGTTCCGGTGATCGGTATTTTCACACCGCACTCCCTCATAAAGGCGTACATTTCATTATAATATTTTTCCTGTAAATAGATTTTAAAGTCTATAAGTGTTTCCTCTTCAAAATCCTCCAAATCAAATTCGGCAGAGGATTTTTGTATACCGTTTTCTGCAAGCCACTTATCAAATTTCTGCAAAAATTCAGTTTTATAGGGTTCGGGCAGAGGATACTGTCCCCTTGAGAAAAGCTCACTCTCGTTTACGATTTCTGCCATTACAAAAACAGGGTCATCACAGTAAGCAAGCTCGGTGTAAGGATTTTTATGCTGCCAAATTTCCTTACAAAACTCCTTTTGAAGCTCTATAAGCTTATCGCTGAAATTACAACTGCACTTTGCCGCATCCTTTAACGCTTTGGCGTTTTCTACACCCTCATCCGACTTGAACTTTCTATATGTGAACATATCCATATAGCAATATATACCCTCTTTTTTAAGGCAATATATTAAATAGTCCAATCTGTCCATACTTTGAGGGTCAAGCTTGCCGTGGGTTACCCTTTTGCCCTTCGTAAATGAAAAAATATTGGGTGTATGCCATTCGGAATCAAGCTGATGAAATCTTACAAGGTTTATACCGATTTTTGCAATACGCTTTGCAAGCTTCTCGGCATAATCATGTTCAGGAAAACAGCCCCAACCGTTAAAGTTTGTTCCCCAAAACTTAATTTTTGTTCCGTCTTCAAAAACAAAATCTTTACCGTCTACCTTTATAAATCCGTGTTTTCCCGCGGGCTTTTCATCTTCAAAAACAAACGATATATCAATCGGTACATCATCGTGATAAAACGGATATGGAATAAAATCAGACATTTGCTTTTCCTCTTTTCTTTTTATATCTATACTAACTCAACGGTAATTTTATTTTCGGTAAGGCAATTTTCACCTATAAAAATATCAATCTCGCCTTTTTCAACCAAATAATTACCGTTTTCGTCATAAAATCCAAGCTCGTCGTAACCTAACTCGAATTTTAGATTTACCGTTTCGCCTTTTCTTATAAAAGGCTTTTTAAACTGTTTAAGCGCCCTTATCGGCTGAATAATTGATGCAACCTTATCGCGTATATAAAGCTGTACCGTTTCTTTTGCATCATAATCTCCTACATTGGCTATATCTATACATACCGATATTTTTTCGCCCGCTTTTAATTTTTCCAAAGATACGGTCTTATCACAGCCCTTTATTTCACCATAATTAAAGGTTGTATAAGATAAGCCGTATCCAAACGGATATAACGGTGTAGGCGTGCTGTCAAGATAACAGTTTTGCGGATTTTCACCATAATAGCAATCAACGGGATGTCCGCTTGAAGTAACATTATAATATAAAGGAATATGACCGGATTTTCTCGGGAAGGTTATGGCTGTTTTACCGCTTGGTACTACATCACCGAATAAAATATCACAAACCGCATTTGCGGTTTCGCTACCCGAATGCCAAGCATAAACAATAGCATCAAATTTACTTTCAATATCCCCCATAGCAATGGGTTTGCCAAAGAAGAATACTCCTACTGTCTTTTTGCCGGTTTCGTGCATTTTATCAATAAGTGCTTTTTGGTCGGCGCTTATTGAAATATCCGAAACTGCACGGTTCTCACCTGTTGATAAATTACTCTCACCCAAAGCCAATACAACTACATCGGCATCATAATATACATAATTTGAATCGTCATAAAAACGTGATTCACACTGACAGTTTAGTTTTTGACTGCCCAAAACATTTTTCATTGCTTCAAAAAGATTGGGTGTTTCATCCTTATCACCGTCTAAAACCCAGCTGCCAAGCAAGCTTCTGCGTTCATTAACAAACGGTCCCACCAAAGCAACCTTATTGTTTTTATTGAGCGGAAGCACTCCGTTATTCTTCAATAAAACCATTGATTCACTTGCCAATTCGCGCGAATCAGCAATATGCTTTTCTCTATCATACGAAAACGTCTCACGGTACGGACGCTCAAACAATTTAAGGGCAAATTTCACCCTTAATATGCGTCTGACTGCCTCATCAATGGCGTCCTCCGAAACCTCACCGCTTTTAACAAGACCCTCTAGCTCCTCAAGATAACAACGGTCGCACATATTTAAGTCCAAACCTGCGTTTATTGCAATTCTTGCGCAATCGGTACGGTTAGCCGCAAAGCCGTGATGCTGCATTTGCTCTACTGCGCCCCAATCCGACACGGTAAAGCCCTCAAAACCAAGTTTATTTTTCAAAATTTCCTTAATATGCTTTTTACTTCCCGTTACAGGAATACCGCTTATATCATTAAAAGAGGTCATTACGGTTGCAACACCTGCTTTTACCGCCTCGCGAAAAGCGGGAATATAATAATTATAAAGCGTTGCATCCGATATTTCGGTACGGTGATAATCTCTTCCGCCTTCGCTTGCACCGTAACCTATATAATGCTTTGCACAGGCGGCTATGCTGTCTGTGGCGGAAATATCATCGCCCTGAAATCCTTTTATACAAGCACGCGCCATTCTTGCGCCGACATAAGGATCTTCACCCGGACCTTCAATTACTCTTCCCCAACGCGGGTCA
>JAZSKL010000023.1:0-9772 GCA_045534855.1 Acutalibacteraceae bacterium | reverse complement strand
ACATGGCTACGATCCGACTTTATCCCGATAATTTGGTGAAGATGAAAGCCGGAGTTTATAAGGTTGAGGTTATTATTGACGGTAAGTCTTATAAAGGTATTTCAAATATAGGATTGCGACCCACTTTTTTAACTCAGGAGGTTATGAGCGAAACCTTTATAAAAGATTTTGATCGAGATATTTACGGAAAAAACATTACCGTAAAACCGCTTTTGTTTTTGCGGGGTGAAAAAAAGTTCGAAAGTGTGGACGAGCTTGTAAAGGCGGTAAAAAAAGATATACAAAGTATGTAAAATTTTTATTTTACGGAATATTTTTAAAACATTTTACAATTATTATATATGAAAGGTGGTATTTTAATGAGAAAACTTGTGGTATTGTTTTTGGCGTTGTGTATGCTTTTTATGGCGTATTGCGGGGGAAATCCGAGAAAATTAGGCAAGGATGAAGCTGTAGAGGAACTTACATCGGTTGTTGAAATACCTACCATAAAATCTTCCGATCAGGTTATGCCTCTTTATTTTGATATAAGTCTTTATGATGAAGAGGATTACGCGCAGATTTATCTTGGTAAAAACTTTAAATATGATTTTACCTATTCCGGAAGTAAGCTTAAATTGCCATCAGATTATATTCACCTTAAAGAGCAGGGTTGGACTATTTTTGGTGAAGTTTATAACGAAAATTCTATTATCAAAGCAGGCGAAACTGTTTCGATTAAGCTTGCAAATAACTATGATAAACAGCTTTCTGTTACACTATACAATAAGGAAAGCACTTCGGTAAAGCTTTCGGAGTGTCCTATCGTAAAGTTTGCTGTTTTGGAAAATAATTCATTGATTAAAAATTCGGCTTATGATCAGTTCAGCATAAACGGTGTTTCCAATTTTTCTACCGTTACCGATGTAATATATGCTTTGGGTGCACCGTCCCATTTTGAAACATTTTATGAAAACGAGTATCGTTTGAGCTATTTTGTTTCAAAGGCTGACCGCCGTGATAAAATTACCGTTACGGTAGATGTTGAAAATGACTGTGTTAAAGCTGTAGAGGTTGCAAAGTATAATTAAAAGGTGTGAAATTTATGAAAAATAACTGTTTTTCTTCGGCAGATATTCTGCTTGCAAAGGGCGATAAGCAAAAATGGTCGGTAATAGCCTGCGATCAGTATACCTCCGAGCCGGAATACTGGCAAAAAACAAAGGAAATTGTAGGCAGTGAGCCTTCGGCACTTAACATTATTCTGCCTGAGGTTTATCTTGAACAGGCCGATGATAAGTGTATTGATGAAATAAACGATACAATGAAAAAATATCTTGCAAACGGTGTTTTTGAAGAACACAAGGATACAATGGTTTATATCGAGCGTGTTCAGAGTGACGGTAAGATAAGAAGAGGTCTTTTAGGTAAAATTGACCTTACCTGTTACGATTATAATAAGGGTACAACTGCTTCTGTTCGTGCTACAGAGGAAACGGTGCTTGAAAGAATACCGCCCAGAGTTCGTATCCGCCGCGATGCTGTACTTGAAATGCCGCATATTATGCTTCTTATTGATGACCCTGACGGTACAGTAATAGAACCGCTTGCAAAGAATGAAGAAAATCTTGCTTCGCTTTATAATTTTGAGCTTATGCAAAATGGTGGTAAAATAGAGGGAAGAAAGTTAAGCGAAACCGAGAAAGCAACAGTAGATACTGCGTTGGAAGCACTTTATGAGCGCTGTAACGGTCTTTTGTTCTGTGTTGGTGACGGTAATCATTCGCTTGCTACCGCCAAAGCTTGCTATGAGCTTAATCCAAATGAAAAATCACGTTATGCCTTGGTTGAGGTTGTAAATATTCACGATGAGGCACTTCAGTTTGAGCCTATTTACCGCGCAGTTTTCGGTGTTAACCCCGAAGAATTGATTGAAAAGGTAATTGAAGATTGCGGCGGAATTTATGAGGGTGACGATGCGCAGAAATTCACCTGCATTTACGGTGATAACCGCCGCGAAATTTCGCTTAAAGGCTCGGCAAAGCTTTGCGTTGGTACATTACAGGCAAGCCTTGACCGCCTGCTTAAAGGAACCGATGCTGTAATTGACTATATTCACGGCGAGGAGTCGCTTGAAAAGATATGTAAGGCTCCGAATACCGTGGGCTTCCTTTTCAAGGGTATGGAAAAGAGCGAGCTTTTCCCGGCTGTACTTAATGACGGTTCTCTTCCGCGCAAAACCTTCTCAATGGGTCATGCAGATGATAAGCGTTTCTATCTTGAGGCAAGAGTTATAAAATAATCTATTGTTTGATAAAATTAAAAGACTGTTTCACGAAAGTGAGACAGTCTTTTAATTTTTATTTGTATATATGTCGGCGTTTGGCGGCTTTGTGTCGGTGAATGGCGGTCTTTATCCTGCTATAATAAAGATATAAATAAAAGAAAGGATGATTTTTATGCCGACAACAGCCGATTATCTGCAAAGTCTTACAGACCAGAAAAGTGCTCTTGCCGAAAATTTAAATGCAAAGGGGGTGGAGGCTGATGCGAGTGAGCTGTTCAATACACTTATACCGAAAGTATTGGATATTGACTGCCGGGATCATATAAGATTCGGCTTTTTTAAACCAAGTGAAAATTTATGTAAATATGAAATAGATTTGCCGTTTAAACCGCAAAGATTTTTTGCTTTTAATCTTGATGCCCACAAAAAAGAATTGAACGGACAATACGGTACGACTATATTTGCCTTGGATACAAAAGGTAATTTTAAATCGTTTTTTTTATCAAGAAATGTTAACAGCGATACCAATATAACCTGGACTGCAAATCCGTCACTTTTTTGGATAAAGGAAAATAAGGTTGTTTACAATGATTTGTTTCAAAAGTTTTATCTTACAAAGGATTCGGTATATTTCTGGGCGGCTTTAAGCGAGGATTATGATAAAGAACCTGAAATTTTTAATCCGTAATATTGCTGTTTGAACTATTGACATTCTGTAGGTAATGATGTTATAATAACTAATAATATTATGAAATATTTTTTAAGGAGAAATATTATGAAATTAAAATATTCCTTTGTTGTAAATGAAGTTGCCGGGCAGTTTGTTGCAGTAGTTGTAGGCGATGATGTTGGTAAGTTTAACGGTTTTGTTAAAATGAATGATGTAGGTGCTGATATTTTTGCGCTTTTAAAGGATGAAACTACCGTTGATGATGTAGTTGCAAAGCTTAAAGAAAAGTACAGCGATGCTACCGATGATGAAATCCGTTCAACCGTTGAGGAATTTACCGCAAAGCTTAACGAATCGGGTGTTTTGGAATAATGCCTGAAACGGGTTATGATTCCTGTCAGATAGAAAAGGTGCTTGAGGAACGCGGAGAGGTTATGACAAGTACTTCAGGTATAAGTATGTACCCTATGCTTCGCCATCGCCGCGATATGGTAACTATTGTAAAGGTTACTCGTCCGCTAAAGCGTCATGATGTACCGCTTTACCGCCTTAAAAGCGGAAAGCTTGTTTTGCACAGGATATTAAAGGTTACCAAAAACGGTTATATCATAAGGGGTGACAATCTTTACCATAAGGAAAGAAATGTTACCGATGATATGATAATAGGTGTGCTTAAAGAGTTTTACCGTGAGGGTAAGCATTATGATTGTGAGACCAGCAAAAGCTATCACGCATATATTATCTATAACAGATTGAATTATCCGTTGCGTTGGCTCTGGAAAAAGAATTTAAGACCGTTTTTGGTTAAAATCAAACACAAAATAATAAAATAGGCTTTCTTACCGAATAGGTAGGAAAGCCTATTTTTTTTAAGCAATTATTATTTATATAGTTTTAATACCGCGAATGAAAAAGCGGGTAAATCACTTGTCAGAATAGCCGAGTTGCCCGAAAGTTCGGCTTCGCAGTTTAAAGCCTCGATACTTGAATATTCTTCCGATAGGGTTATAACAGGGTTCGTAAGCGGGTCGGCAAAGCAGTTGAAAATACCAATGCTTAATGTATTTTCATCCTGCTCACATATAAGGTATAACTCGGGATTTTTATCACAATAAGCAGGCAGTGTTTTTTCTGATAACCAGTTTATAGCGTTTATAAGAACCTCTTGTATTGCGTAGTTTTTGGTTATTCCCGAAACGGCGGCGCGTTCATTCGGAACATAGATAGAAGCTCCTTCAAATAAAAATACCAAAAAACGTTCTCCGTTTTGATTTTCATAGCGATAAGCAAAGGGCTGTGAATTGTCCTGAAGTGCAGAAAACAGCAGCGGCTCGGCTTTATCCTTGATTTCGGCATCTAAAACCCTGACATTTCCGTCTGTTATAAAAGAATTGTTTTCTATGTTGCTTGTGTGAAGATAGGTTATGTTTTGCTCACTCAATTTTTTGTATGATTTTAAGCCTACATCTACACCGCGCTCGGTGAGTATCACAGCTGAAACGGCATCGATAATCGTACCTTCATTAAGCTTTGCAAGGTCAAAACTCCTTGCATTTTCTCCGAATACCGAGTTGCAAACGCCTTTTCCCTTATAAATTGTAGGAATACCGTTTTGACCCAACATAATCGCATCCTGCGGTATGGGGGAATATATGCGGACAGGGGATATATCAAGGTCTGCATTTTTTATATTATGTGGCTTTACATATATTCTTACACCTGTGTTAGCACCGTTTGGGAACATTTTATGCAGTTTTTCATAAAGGGGCTTATTTTTGTTATGTAGCTTAATATAGCCGGTTTCAAAATCGGGTCCTGCAACATAGTCAAACATATATTTGAGTATACCGTCATAACCGCCGTCCGCACGGGTTGCGGCATCATAAAGCTCTAGATATGAAGCAGGGCAGGTATATCTTGGACGGGGATATACATCACCCTCGCTCATAAGCTCAATTCCCTCATTTTGTACGAATGAAGCAAGCATACGGGCAATTTCAAAGGTTCCTGCAAGCGGATATTTAAACTTTTTTGTTGCCCAATAGGGCGCTCCCGTAAGACGAAGCATAGGTTTGTTTTTTCCTGCAAGTATGCGGGAAATTTCAGCCACATCAATTCCGTCTACATCCCATGGCGCATAGGCAATACAGTTACAAATTGTTACATCTGGGGTTTCTTTATCTACCTTGGCACGAATACATTTTGCAAATTCTATAAGGCTTTCGTTTTGTGCTTGAATCCAGGCATCGCGGTATTTGTTGGCTTTTCCCGAAATTACATAAGGCTTTATAAATTCGCGTGTGATAGGCTCACCTAAAATTTTGCTTATGCGGTTAAGGTGGTTTTCACAAGCACAGCAAAGTGTGGGTCCGTGCTGGGAAAGACGCAGGTCGTCATCAAGCATTACAATATCGGGTCCAAGCTTTGCAAGACTTGCCACAAATTTTGAAATAAAATCACGGAACTTTTCATCAAGCGGACAGTTGGCGTGCAGTCTTTGAGTGCCGTCAATATCTACAATGGGTTTAAATTCACATTCTACGGCATCCTCTGCGTGGCTTAATACAAAACCGTGACCTATAGTGCTTATCCAAACACCAACCTCATAGCCGTTTTCTTTAAAAAAGGATATATTTTCTTTTAAATTTTCGGGTATTGTATTTTCCGCTAATGCCAAGAATATGCGTGAAGCACCAACTTCTTTGCAAATAGAAAGATATTTTTGTCTGTTTTCTTTTGTTATGGTAGTTGACATAAGCGGAACGGAAATCTTATACATAAAAAGCTCCTTTCGGTATAATCTTTATATATTCATAAGGATAACGGAAGTAACACCTAATATTAAACCGATGTATTGTTTGAGTGAAAGTTTTTCTTTGAAAAATATTACCGATACAGCACAGGTAAGAATTATGCCACCGCCCGATATAATCGGAAACATAATTGAAGCCTCCATTTTTCGGGAAATAAGAATCATTACAAAAAGGTTTGCTATTCCGTTTGCAAGACCTGTAATTATCATAAAAACAGCATTTGATTTTAAAGATGGCAATATTTGAGTTTTTTCTTTCAGCAGGCTTAATATAAAGAAAAATACCGAAACGGCGAGTAATGCGAGTATCATAAATTCGCCCTTATAATTGCCGCCGAAATGCAGTTGCTGTGCGGTTTGTATAACAGAGCACATACCGTTTCCCAAAAAGGCAATTACAATAAAAATTATCCATTTTAAATTTATTTTGGCATCTTCTTTTTTGCTGTTAATTAAAAATAAGCTTAATACCAAAAAAGCAAATCCGGTGTATATAAATATATCCGGGGTTTCATTTAAAAAGAAAATTCCGTAAAGGGTTGGAATTATCAAAGAGTATGAGGTTGCAAGCGAAGTAAGGGAAAGTGACCCTTCGCGCACTGCGAGAAATGTAAATAAAATAGCCGAACCGTAAGAAACGGCAAAGGTTATTATGTAGGGAATAAGCGCCTTATCAAACCCGAAACCTTCAACGGATGAAAGCAAGAATATAAGGCAGGCGCAAAGCGGACATACGGCATTAAATATGTATACACCGCCTTTGTTTCTTTTGTTATACTGTTTTTGTGAGGTTGACTGCAAAACAACCGCTGTTACAACTGATACTAAAAGTAAAGTGTTCATAATTTCCTCTTTTTATGATTTTTTATATATTATTATAATTTTTTTGAAGAAAAATAAAATTTATATTTGTATTTGTTTTTTGCACTATCTTCCCAAAAGACAAAAGATTTGACATAAAAGCTCCGATAATATAAAATTAGCTTATAGGATGGTGAGCGGATTTTGAAAACTACTTATAATATGCAAAAAATCAAGAAAATCGTTGATAATATTTGTAATCTCACAAATATAAGCATTTGCGTATCGGATAATAAATATAATATGCTTTACCGCTGTGAAAAGGGGGACGCAAGCTATTGCCATGCAATTCAAAAAAACGGAATAGGAAAAGAAAAATGCTACCATTCCGATATTGAGATGTATAAAAAATGCGAGATTTCAAAAAGTGCGGTTTCCGGAATTTGTCATGCCGGTGTGCTTGATACGGCTGTACCGATTTTAAAAAACGGAAAAATAGTAGGCTTTATAATGTTCGGAAGAATAAGATGCAAAGAAAATACAGAATATATTGACGGTTTGCTTGATTGGGCGGATGATGCCAAGGAAATAAAAAAACACTATAAAAAGCTTACCTACTTTAACGAAGAACAGCTTTCGGCGCTTATCAGTCTTTTATCGTATGTTCTGATTGAAAATGCCATTGAAATTGACCGAGATGACCTTATGGCGCGCGTTACCGACTATATAGATGAAAATTTATCGGGAGAATTATCGGTAGATGGTCTTTGTTCGAAATTTTTTGTTTCAAAAAATGTACTTTATAAGATATTTCGCGATAATTACAACTGCACCGTAAATGAGTATATTACGGCAAAAAGAATTGAAAGGGCTAAAGAGCTTTTATGTAATAATAAAAGCGTGGTTTCGGTATCGCTTGAGGTGGGACTTGGTAATTATACATATTTTTCAAAGCTTTTTAAAAAGCATACCGGCCTTTCCCCGCTTAATTACAGGAAAAATATTTTGTAAAAACAATACTTTTGCAATCAATCCCTCTTGATACTCTTTTTAAATTCGGTAGGGGTCATTTGCATATGCTTTTTGTACAGTCTGAAAAAATTGGAGTAGTTCTGAAAACCAACCCTGAAACACGCATCCTCTATAGAGGTGTTCGTTCGAATCAAATCGTTAAATGCGGTAAGACGGCGGAAAATCACATAGTTCCACAAAGTAACTCCTACCTGCTCTTTAAAAAGATGCGATATGTAATACTTATCTATATAAAATTTATTTGCTATATCTTCAAGGTCAATGGCTCTGCTGAAATTTTGATTTATATACGCAATTACATTATTTACAAGAGCGTTTTCACCTGACTTTGTATTGTTTTCCACTAAACCGCCCGAAATTACTGCCCGAAGCTTTGCTAAAATTTCAACCATTTTGCAAACGGCTAAAATTCGGTTCATTTCGTTTTGTTCTTTCACTAAATTGAGCAGTTCTTTTATTTGGGTATCAATATTATTTTCTTTAACTATTTCTGCGGGTATTTTATTTTCATTGCCGTCAGGTCTTTTATAAAATGAATCTAAAAGCATTTTGCCCGATTCTTTGAAATTTTCAAGTAAATCTCCGTTAAAATAGATAACCACTCTTTCGTGATATGTTCCGTCCTTTACCGAGCAATGATACAGCTCGGACGGTTTTAAAAGAATCAGGTCATTATCCTCAATGGTATACTTTCTGCCTTCGATTTTGATTTCACCGATACCGTTAACAAAATAAATTAAAGACAGTTCTACATCATAATGAAGGTAGCCTGTTGTGGATTCAGCCGCAAATTGTCCCTTTGTATGATGTACTCTGAAGCCCGAATTATCATCGTATAAAAATTTAATATATTTATCACTCATATTTTGCACCTCATATATCCTTACCGCAATATTGTACATATTTTTCGCAATATTGTCAATTCAATTTCTTATTTTTGTGGATATAATATGGCAATGTGATTAAAAAAGCGAAAAGGTGAGTGATATTTTGCTTAGCGAAAGAAAGATTAAACAGTTAGCACTTTTGTTTACCGCAACCTATATGGTAAGCTACATAACAAGAATAAATTTCGGTGCGATAATATCCGAAATTGAAGTTGCAACCAAAATGTCAAGAACCTTATTGTCAACTGCGGTTACGGGAAGCTTTATAACCTATGGAGCAGGTCAAATCATCAGCGGTATATGCGGAGATTTCTTTTCTCCTAAAAAGCTTGTTGAGGCAGGACTTATAATATCTGTATGTATGAATCTTCTTATGCCGTTGTGTAATACACCGTATTTGATGTTGGCTGTTTGGTGCGTTAACGGCTTTGCACAAGCTTTTATGTGGCCTCCGATAGTAAAAATTATGGTTGCTGCGTTTTCGGGTGAGCAATATAAGAAAATGGCGGTCAGAATTTCTTGGGCCAGCTCATACGGAACGATAGTCGTATATTTTGTAGCACCTTTGTTGATAACCCTTTTAAGCTGGAAAGCAGTATTTTTGTTTTCTGCTTTATGCGGAATTATTATGATAGTTATTTGGCGTAAATATTGTATTGATATAAAGGATATCCCGCAAGCAAAAGGGGAAGTTGAAAAAACATCGGGCAAATCGGCAACAAAGGCACTTTTAACTCCGGTTATGATTGCTGTTATGATTGCAATTATTTTGCAGGGTATGCTCCGAGACGGCGTTGCCACCTGGATGCCTACTTATATTTCGGATGTATATCATTTAGGCTCTGCAGTTTCCATACTTACAGGCGTTGTTTTGCCGCTGTTCAGTATTTTATGTACCCAAGCCGCTTCGGTGCTTTACCGCAAAAAGCTTAAAAGTCCTGTGCTTTGTTCCGCAATTATGTTTTTTATAGGCTCGGCTTCAACGATAGTTCTTTATTTACAGTCGGGTAATAATGTTATGCTGTCGGTTGTATGCTCTTCTCTGCTTACGGGGGCGATGCACGGCGTTAGTTCAATGCTTACCGCTATGGTACCGCCGTTTTTTAAGAAGTACGGAAATATTTCAACCGTAACAGGAGTGTTAAACGCCTGCGCTTATGTAGGAAGCGGCATTTCTACCTTTGGTATTGCCGCTCTTTCGGAAAATAACGGTTGGGAATTTACACTGCTCGTATGGTGTATAATCGCCGTTGTAGGAACCTGTATTTGCATAACTTCAATAACCCCTTTTAAAAATAAGTTTT
>JAZSKL010000085.1:0-2012 GCA_045534855.1 Acutalibacteraceae bacterium | reverse complement strand
TCACTTGCGGTTTTATTGTAAAGCTTATTCCCTCTTGCCCACTGCCATTCCCACGGGAACCATACATTTTTTTCACAGAAAGGCTTACCCTCAAGCTCGTTCACACGGTCATTTATCCAACGTTCCCAGCGCGGTTTATAAAAATCTTTTATAAGCCCCGACCATTGACGGTTAGAGTAATCACGCAAACCGCCTGTTTCACACTGATTGAACGAACCCCAGGTTGTTATAAGAGATTTAGCGTTAAGCTCATATATCTTTTTGGAAAAATCATCGGAATTTTTGGCAAGTGCTTTTGCCTGCTCAACCCAACGTCCCAAAAGATAATACTCGCTGCCTGATAAAACCTCATCCATAAGATCGGCAATCTTCAAAAACTGATATGCTTTATCCTTAAATCCGACCAAATCCTTATTATTGAATGCATCTGCCATTTGCAAATGAACATCCTGCGCGGTATTTGATAAAACCTGCTGCAAAATCGTAATAAGGTCATACTTATAACCCGTGCTGTGCTTTAGAATTTCATAATCCTCAATAAGCAATCTCACAGCCTTCACAAGCTCTTTTTTATCATAGCTTATAACAGCGTTGCCCCAAGAGGATGACGGCTTGCTGACAAGTGTAGGACGTGAATTAACAATAGATTCAGGTGCGCCCTGTCCTAAATTATTCAGTTCGCTTTTATAAACGGTATTTATAAGTATATACCAAGCATCATTTGCAGATTGGCTTTTATCGCCGTAACGTCTTTCAGCATAATCGCAAATCCACTCCATTAAATCTATAGGCAACATTCGAGCATCTGCACTGTCGCGCCATACCGATTCAAACAGGAAATCATATAACACAGGATTGTTAAAGCTCGCTTCGGGCGTAATACCTATACCTGCAACGCTTTTGCAATTATTAAATGCTTCGGGAATCCAGTTACAAAGGTTATCAAGATGACCGTGAAGTCCAAGTCTTCCTCCGAAATTATTAAGCATACAGAAAACCCACGGCGTATTATCAAACTCGGGTGAATAACCGTGTTCAGGATTTTGACTGTGACCGTTTTTATAGTTAGGTATTTTTTCGGCATAAAGGTCTAATATAAGCGCGTGTTGCTTGCCGTCAGTTACATCATCAAGTCCTCTTAACAGCTCCGAAGTGGGGTTATTCTGCCAAGACTGTATAATCCAAACCGCATCGCTTTTATTTTTAAGCATAGCATTTAAGACTTCTTTTGATATATCTCTCGGCTTCATATCGCCTGTATTTCCGCCCTCGTGGAATGGGTCGGTTGCAAAGTAAATACTGTAATCGCCGTATACCTCATTTTGTGCCTTATAGAATTTTTCGGCATACTCCTTAAAGGTGGGACAGGTGGTACGAAGCATTGTAGGTCTCTCAAATGAGCACCAAGTACCCTGCAGTATTATTTCCGCATTTTCATCATGTTTACAGATATCATTGGGCACCATTCCGCTATAACCCTGAAGAACGGGATACATACCAAGTTTACGCATCTTGAGATGATTTTTGCGCGCAAGCTCGGTACGCTCTGCAAACCAACTATCATGAACAGGACCGCCAAATCCCGATAAATTAGCCATGTATGCCCAAGCATAATAGGCAGGGCCTGCTATAAACTTCTTTATTTCTGCATGAGTATAGCCGATTTCAGTTAAAAATCTACGCCATACCTCTTCTTGTGCAGTTGCATCAAGCACTACATTTACACCGTTAAGTGCAAGCCAATCAAGCTCTGCCTGCCACTCTTTTTCGCCCCAGAAAGCCATTGAATATGAAAGAGTGCAATAGTTATATGAATATCTTACCTTTGCTTTGCTTCCCTTGAAAACAGTTTTATTTAAAGCCACAATATTTTGGGGCATTTTTGCTTGGTCACCAACCTGTGAAATATTAACTTTACAGTAATACTTTAGATAGTGATTAAGACCAACACAAACAGAAACGCCGTTATTGCCCTTTATAAGTATCCTACCGCCTTTATCAGATAATTCAAA
>JAZSKL010000325.1:0-2336 GCA_045534855.1 Acutalibacteraceae bacterium | reverse complement strand
TGTTCTTTATACCGATGTTTGGGTTTCTATGGGAGAGCCTGTTGAGGGTTGGGAGGAAAGAATTGCTGACCTTTCACCGTATCAGGTAAACGCAAAGCTTATGGATAATGCTAAAGAAAACGCTGTATTTATGCATTGCTTACCTGCATTCCATGACCACAAAACAATAGTTGGTAAGGAAATGGGCGAGCGTTTTGCAAGAGATGCTATGGAAGTTTCGGATGACGTATTTGAAGGACCTCATTCAATTGTTTTTGATGAATCCGAAAACCGTATGCATACAATCAAAGCGGTTTTAGCTGCTACAATGGGTTAATTAACTTTATCGGTTAGTTTCTGAAAAAGGAGGAATGCTTTAATGATTTTAGGCTTTGATATTGGCGGTACAAAATGCGCGGTTATAACCGCTACTGAAAATAATGGTGAGTTTTTAATTTGCGATAAGCGCTCTATTCCTACCGATTTATCAATCGCACCGGAGGAAATGCTTCAAAAGCTTATAGAAATAGCCGATGAAATGATAATGAACGATACAGTAAGCTCAATAGGCGTTTCTTGCGGCGGGCCGCTTGATTCTAAAAAAGGCGTTATTTTAGGACCACCTAATTTAATAGGTTGGGATTATGTAGAAATTTGCAAAATATTGAGTGACCATTTTGGTGTTAAGGTTAATCTGCAAAACGATGCTAATGCCTGCGCTGTAGCGGAATGGAAATTCGGTGCAGGAAAAGGCTTTAACAATGTGATTTTCTTGACCTTCGGTACAGGTCTCGGTGCAGGACTTATTCTTGACGGTAGATTGTATACAGGTACAAATGATAATGCAGGTGAGTGCGGTCATATTCGCCTTGATAGATTTGGTCCTGTAGGCTACGGTAAAGCAGGTTCTTTTGAGGGATTTTGCAGCGGTAACGGAATAGCTCAATTAGGCTATACTATGGCGCTTGAGCTTGTACAAAGCGGAAAAAGCACTTTGTATTTCAAAAAAGGTATGTCACCTAATGAAGTAACCGCTAAAACTATTGCTGATGCCGCAGCTATGGGTGATGAAACCGCAATTAAAGTTTATGAACTCTGCGGTGAGTATTTAGGTAAGGGACTTTCAGTGCTTATTGATATTTTAAATCCTGAAAGAATAGTTATAGGCAGTGTTTTTGCAAGAAGCGAAGACCTTTTGCGCGAAAGTATGCAGAAGGTGATTGATGCAGAAGCTTTGGGTCTTTCTGCACAGTGCTGTAAGGTTGTACCTGCAATGCTTGGTGAAAAAATAGGCGATTATGCCGCAATAGCAACTGCTTTATTATAAGGAGTGAAATTTAAATGCTTAATGAATTGTTTTCTCGTTATCCTGCATTAAAAGCTTGTGAAAATGAGCTTGTAAAAACACGTGACGCTTTGGTTAATGCTTTTAAAAACGGCAATAAGCTATTGCTTTGCGGAAACGGCGGAAGCTGTGCCGATTGTGAGCATATTGTCGGTGAATTGATGAAAGGATTTTTGAAAAAACGTCCTATACCGCAAGAATTAAAAGAAAAAATGTTAAAAAACAGCCCGCAGATGCCGGAAGGTTATTTAGATAAATTGCAGGGCGGTTTACCGGCTATATCATTACCCGGTTTTTGCGGTTTAAATTCAGCTTTTTGTAACGATGTTGATCCTGAACTTATTTATGCTCAAAGCATAATGGGCTTGGCTACTGCAGGTGATATAGTTTTCTGCATTAGTACATCGGGTAATTCAAAAAATGCCTACGCTGCGGCGTTGACTGCTAAAGGTCTCGGTCTTACAGTTATTTCGCTTACAGGTGAAAGCGGTGGAAAGCTTAAGGGCGTATCGGATATTTGTATATGCGTTCCCGAAACCGAAACCTTTAAGGTGCAGGAGCTTCATTTACCGGCATACCATTATATATGTGCTTCTGTTGAAGCCGAATTTTTTGCTGAATAATAAAAATTAAAGGTGCTGTCCGTTTGAACAGCACCTTATTTATATATTTGTCAATCTGTTTTAACAACATCGGTCATATCATAAATACCGATAGGTTTGTTTGCTAAAAATTTTGCCGCTTTTAATGCGCCTGCGGCAAAAACAGCTTTTGAGCCTGCTGAGTGTGAAAGAGTAATAACCTCATCGTGACCTGCAAAAATCACATCATGTTCACCAACGATTGTACCGCCGCGTATTGAATGAATACCGATTTCGTTCTTCGGGCGTTTTTGCCTTTTAGAATGACGGTCATATTCATACTGCATTTTATCGCCGAATTCTTCGTTAATTGCATTCGCAAGCATAATCGCAGTACCCGAGGGGGCATCAAGCTTCTGATTGTGATGCTT
>JAZSKL010000219.1:0-3047 GCA_045534855.1 Acutalibacteraceae bacterium | reverse complement strand
TACCTCCTATTGAATATTATAACATTTTTTGCTATAATAGCAATAGATTTATTATTTAAAAAGGGGTACGGGAAATGTTATTTTCGCAAAATAAAAGTATAACCTTGCGCCCGAAAAAAGAAAAAAGACTTTCAACCTTCCTTTTGGCTCTTATTACTGCATCGGTGTTTTTTGTACCGTATATGCTGTTAAGTGAGGGCTATTTTATCTTTTATGGGGACTTTAATGTTCAGCAAATCCCATTTTATCAAACCTGCCATCAGGCGGTAAGAGAGGGTAATATATTCTGGAGCTCTGCTACCGACCTCGGGGCTAATTTTATCGGTTCATATTCGTTTTATCTTTTGGGAAGTCCGTTTTTCTGGCTTACTATACCTTTCCCGAATTTTCTTGTTCCATACCTTATGGGGCCGTTGCTTATTTTAAAATTCGCCTGTGCCGCACTTACGGGTTATCTTTTCATCCGCCGATTCACCCGCACCCCCGATGCCGCACAGCTCGGCGGACTTTTGTATGCTTTTTCGGGATTTTCGGTTTATAACATCTTCTTTAACCATTTCCACGAGGCAATTATTATCTTTCCGCTTCTTCTTTTATCGCTTGAGCTTTTATTAACCGAAAACCGCAGAGGATTTTTCGCCGTAATGGTGGCGCTTTCTGCCGTTTCGAACTATTTTTTCTTCTTTGGAATGGTAGTTTTCTGCGTTATTTACTTCTTTGTAAGATTGTTTACAGGAGCTGTAAAGGTTCGTTTTTCTCGATTCTTAATTGTTTTGTCAGAGGCTGTTCTGGGTGTATTGATTGCGGCGTTTTTACTGCTTCCGTCACTTGCGGCAATCGTTTCAAACAGCCGTGTTGGCGAGCTTCAGCTATATGGCGGCTGGAACGCTGTTATGTACGGCAAGGAGCAGATTTATCTTAATATAATCGAATGCTTCTTCTTTCCGCCCGACCTGCCTGCGCGCCCCATTTTCTTCCCCGGTGCCGAGGTTAAATGGTCGTCTCTCGGAGGTTGGCTGCCGCTTTTCGGTATGACAGGCGTGTTCGTATGGTTTACAAACAAAAAGGGCAGTTGGCAAAAACGGCTTCTCGGAATCTGCCTTTTTATGGCGCTTGTTCCTGTTCTCAACAGCGCGTTTTATGCATTTAATCAGTCATATTATGCGCGTTGGTTCTATATGCCTATTCTGATAATGTGCCTTGTTACCGCATCTGCGGCAGAGGATACCTCGGTAAATTGGAACAGCGGTTGGCGTTGGTCTTTGGGTATTACCCTTACCTTTGCGGCTGTAATCGGCTTTTTCCCGCAAAAGGATACCGAAGCTATGAGTAATTCTGCTGACCCCGATAAGATAAAGCTTATGTTCGGTCTTTATACCCGCGGAAACGACAATACCTTTATGTACCGCTTCTTTGCAACCGTTTTGATTGCGATTACTGCACTTTTGGTATTAAAGCTTCTGATGATTTCGCTTAATAACGACCGTATGACCTTTATACGCCGTTCGGTTGCTTTAGTATGTGTTTTTTCTGCAATTTACGCAAATGTTTTTGTAGCAGGCGGCAGAAGTCATTCTTATGATATAAAGGAAGTTATGATTGATACCCTTATAGAGGGCGAAGTTGAGCTTGAAAAGGGCGAAGAATACCGTGTTGACGTTTATGACGGGGTTGATAATACCGGTATGTATTTAGGACTCAATTCAATAAACGCGTTTCATTCGATTGTTCCATCCTCGGTAATGGAGTTTTACAAATATGTAGGCGAAAAGCGCGATGTTGCAAGCCGTCCCGAAATTTCAAATTATGCCCTGCGTTCACTTTTGGCGGTTAAATATCTGCTTAACCGAAGCGGTGCAGAAAGCTTTATTGATGAAGACGGAAAAACAAAAATGCCCGACTTTAAGTATACAAAGACCTCGGGCGGATATTATATTTATGAGAACGAAAATTTCGTTCCTTACGGCGTTTCGTATGACTATTATATGACCAAAGAGTTTTGCGACAGCTACAACGAGGATTTGCGTGCCGCGCTGATGCTTAAAGCGGTGATTTTAAGCGATGAGCAGATAAAGCTGTACGGTCATACTATGCAGAACATTGAGGATGCTACCGAAGAAACCTATTTTGATACCGATTATGAATATACCTTTGAGGATGAATTTAATAACGAGGATGAATCGGATGAGGATATTTTAGATTCCGCGCCCGAGTTTAACGAGCTTTATAACCCTGTATCGCTTTATTTTGACAGCGAAACCTTATCACACGACTGTGACCGCCTTAAAAAGACTGCCGCAGATGAGTTTTCGGAAAATAAGGGAACATTTACAGCTAAAGTAAACCGCGCAAAAAGCTCACTTGTTTACTTCCAGATACCCTATGATGAGGGCTGGAGTGCAACGGTAAACGGTGAAAAGGCGGTTGTTGAGCGTGTAAATGTCGGTTTTATGGCGGTTTTGGTGCCTGCAGGCGAAAGTACGGTTGTTTTAAGCTACAAAACTCCGCTTTTGGAGGAGGGCATACTGATAACCGCCGCCGCACTTATTATTCTTGCGGTTTATCTTGCCGTTAGTGCAATAACGGTGAGGAAAATGAGGGACAAAACGGTTTATCCCGAGGGCGAAGAGCTTTTAAGAATGTGGCGGAGTCAGGATATTGCCGAAGCGCAAATTGAAGCTTACATTCAGCCGCGAAGTATTTTAGACGATACACCTATATCAATCCCCGAAATTAACCAAGGCTTTGAGGGCGGATTTAAAATTGATATGACACTCCTCCAAGAAAACGAAAATGCTGACTGCTTTAAAACAGGCTATAAAAATAAGCCTGAAAACAATAATAATGACCCCCAAATCCCCAATAATTAAATATATTTGCAAAAAATTTCAAAAAAATAGAGATTTTCTCTTGACAAATCCCAAAGTAATCGATATAATATATTAGTCTCTGCGGAATAAATTATTCCGCGAGGCATACGGCTGTATAGCTCAGTTGGCTAGAGCATGCGGTTCATACCCGCAGTGTCATTGGTTCGAATCCAATTA
>JAZSKL010000269.1:0-10916 GCA_045534855.1 Acutalibacteraceae bacterium | reverse complement strand
GACCGCTTGGCCTCCGACTTGCAGCTTAACGGTATGCTTACGGGCGGTGCCAGCGGTTTCTCGATTTACGGAGCTGACATTGGCGGACTTCACGGCAGACCTACCGATGAGCTATATATGCGTTGGGTGCAGTTTTCGGCATTTTCTCCCGTTATGCGTGAGCATGGAAACACCTCTGACGATATGCTTCCGTGGACATATTCTGCTGATGCAAAGCAAAACTTTATTAACTACTATAATGTTCGTGAGGTTTTGATAGACCATATTTACAGCGGTGCATTAAAGAGCGGAAATACAGGTATTCCAATGACTCAAACCCTTGCTATGGCATATCCCGGTGACAGCAATTTAGTGGCTGTAGAGGATGAATATATTTTCTGCGATAATATGCTTGTAGCCCCGATTATTACTTCGGGTGCCACTTCAAGAAAGGTAACCTTGCCAAACGGAGCTTGGTATAACCTTTGGAACGGTCAGAAAACCGATGGCGGTAAAACTATTACGGCTTCGGCTTCGCTTGATACCATACCTGTTTATCTTAAATCGGGCTCGGTAACACCTCTTAATCTGTCAAGCGAGCTGTCCTTACAAAAATCGGGCGATGTTAAAACACTGCTTGTAACCGCTCCCGAGTCTTATAGCGAAATAACCGTTTTAATGACAGATAACAACAGCTTTGAATATACCGTAAGTAAGGAAAACGATAGCCTTATAACACTTACCAAGGAAAGTACAGACGGCTACGGCACAATTATCCTTTACGGTGCAAAGGCAACCTCCGTAAATGCTGACGGTGTTGAGCTTTCAAATGAAGATTTTTACATTGATGGCAATAAAACGGTTATAAAGCTTAAAAATTCTGCGGTGGAAAACATCAGAATTTATACAAAGGGTGTTTTGGTTAAAAATAATGTAACCGAGATTTATCCTACAGAAAATTCTGACCTTAACGGCTTTGTAACCTATAGTGTACCGGGAAATGCGCTTATTGAGGAGTATGACCAAAACGGTGAAGCGTTGTTTAGACCGGTTGTCAGCACCGATATATGGAAAGTTCCGTATGAGGGTGTTATAGAGCGTCAGAGTACGGCGGAATACACCACAACAAGCTCAAGACGTGGCGCATCAGCACTGTATTTTAACGGTGATTATACCGATTTTGAAATAGAGTTTTCCTATAACTACAACTTTGCAAATACTTCTTGGCGTTGGATTGCAGTAGGCTTCGGTGCTCAAAATGTTGGCGAAAGCTACTATGATAGCGGTTATTTAGCCTATATTGAGCAGGAGGGCACGCTTAAAATTTTGGGTGACGCCGCCGCACGCAGTATAAAAACCTATAATCTTAAAAATACCAAGGAGAGCGATTACCCTGTAAACGGTATTTGGTATAATTATAGGCTTCGCGTAAAGGATGGCGTTGCAACCTTATGGTTCGGTGATACGGGATATAGCTGTAAGCTTTCAAATTATAACGGCGGTAAAATATATCTTCATTGCTTTACGAATAATATCCGCTTTAAGGATATAAAAATTACCGACCTGTCAAAAACTGCTACTTCCGATGACCGCTTTGAAATAACGGCTTCAGGCTCTGTTTCGGGTGGAGAAGTAAGTATTGATAAAACTAATGCAAGGCAGGGCGAAACGGTTGCGGTAAGCTTCTTGCCGAAAAACGGTTATAGCCTGCTTGATGATAGTATAAAGGTCATTGCAGGCGGCGAAAACGGTATAGAAGAGCTTTCATTTGCCCAAAACGCAGACGGCAGTATAAGCTTTGTAATGCCCGCAACCCCTGTAACAATAAAGGCGTATTATTATAAGCTTTATGATGCAAACCGTGACGGAAGCATAGATGTGCGCGACCTTGTAAGGATAAAACGGCATATTGCATCCCAGTCGGTTATGCTTGATGAAACAGCCGCAGATACCGATAATAACGGAGAAATTTCATCAAACGATGCCCTTATGATACGCAAAAAGATACTTGGAATAAAATAACAAAAATGCGATATAGACTAATTAAAAAAGTCTATATCGCATTTTTTATATAATATATAATTTTAAACCAATCCCATACAAATTTCAACAACTAATGCAACCACTACAACCAAAGCTGAAATTATGAATCCATGTAGCATAGGCTTGATTCCTGATTTTTTCATATTTGAAAAAGAGGTGTTAAGACCTATTGCGGAAAGTGCGCATACCATAAGAAATTTGCTTATGGTTTTGGAGTTTGAAACGATGCTTGCAGGGATTTCAAACACGCTTGTAACAATAGATAAGGCAATAAATCCCAAAATAAACCAAGGAAATATTTTTACTATACTGAAGTTTGCCTTTATTTCTCCCTGTGGAACGCCACTTGATAAGGCTTCTTTTCTTTTAAGTCGTATATGAATTAAAGCGAATGTTATAACTGTTGGGATTATCGAAAGAGTTCGCGTAAGCTTTACCATTGTTGCAAAATCTCCGGCTTCTTCTGAAAAAGCGTAACCTGTAGCAACAACGGATGAAGTATCATTTACTGCAGTACCGGCCCAGATACCGAAAGCTTCGGCACTCATTCCCATAGCCTGTCCCATAATAGGGAAAAGCAGAATCATAGCCATATCAAAAAGGAAGGTTGCCGACATGGCATATGCAACATCACTGTCATCGGCATCAATTGTGGGTGCTATTGCAGCAATTGCAGAACCGCCGCAAATACCTGTACCTGCGGATATAAGGTTGGAAAGCTTCCAGTTAAGACCTAATGCTTTTCCTATAAAATATCCGCCGCCAAAGCAGGTAGCAAGGGTGAAAACCATAACAGTAAGCGACATTTTACCAACTTCTAAAATGGTGTTTATGTTTAAAGAAAGTCCTAAAAGAATAATAGCAAATTTAAGTATTTTTTTTGAGGTAAATTTAATTCCTGATGCTAAAAATTCTCTTTTTCCTAAAAAATAATTTATTATCATTCCTATAAACATTGCGATTACCGCAGCGCCTACTATATGAATAGGAAGAAGGTTTTCTATAATGGTTGCTGTTGTTGCAATAGCAACCGAAAGTAAGATGCCCGGAAATAATTTTAAAATTTTCATTTTCAATATCCATTCTATAAATAATTATTGATATTTTACTGCATTGCGAATTGGCTGTTGTAAAGCGTAGCGTAAAATCCGTTTTTGGCTAAAAGCTCGGTATGATTTCCCTGCTCAACAATGTTTCCATCTCGCATTACAAGTATAACATCCGCTTCTCGGATGGTTGAAAGTCTATGGGCAACAATAAAGCTTGTACGCCCCTTTAAAAGCTTGGCGAATGCCTTTTGTATTCGTATTTCGGTGCGTGTATCAATAGAAGAGGTTGCTTCGTCAAGTATCAGCATCGGAGGTATACAAAGCATTATTCTTGCAATGCAAAGAAGCTGTTTCTGACCTTGTGAAAGATTGCCTGCATCCTCTGTTATATAGGTATCATAGCCTTGCGGCAAACGCTTTATAAAGCTGTGCGCGTGTGCGGATTTTGCGGCGTTTATTATTTCTTCATCTGTGGCATCGCTCTTTCCAAGCCGTATATTATCCTTTATTGTACCTGCACGAAGCCAGGTTTCCTGCAAAACCATTCCGTAATTTTTTCTTAAACTGTGCCTTGTTATTTCTCTTATATCATAGTTCTCAAGCGAAATACTGCCGTCACAAACATCATAAAACCGCATAAGCAGGTTTATAAGTGTTGTTTTTCCGCAGCCTGTAGGACCTACTATTGCAATACGCTGTCCCGATTTTACAGTAAGGTTAAGTGCGCTTATAAGCGGACGGTCTTTTGTGTATGAGAATGATACATTTTTAATATCTACATTTCCTTCAACACTTTCGAGAGTTACAGCGTTATGTGGTTCTTCGGGCTGTGTTGGCTGTTCTATAAGCTCAAAAAGTCTGCCGGCACAGGCTATTGCGTTCTGAAGCTCGGTTATTACACCCGAGATTTCGTTAAACGGCTTGGTGTATTGGTTTGCATAGGCGAGTAGAGAGGAAAGTTGACCTACGGTGAAAACAGCGCCGACTCCGAAAATTCCTATACCCGATGCCGCAAAAGCACCTGTAAGGGCAACGGCGGCATAAATTGTGCTGTTTATAAATCGGGTGCAGGGATTGGTGAGTGATGAGAAAAAGGTTGCTTTAAGGGAGCATTTTTTAAGTTCTTCGTTTATTGTGTCAAATTTTTCTATGGTTTGCTCTTCTCTTGAAAAGGCTTTTACCGTTTTTGCGCCCGTTATCATTTCATCAACAAATGCGGTCTGCTCGGCGCGTACCTTTGATTGCTTCAAGAAAAAATGGTAGGTTTTTGAAGCTATGAATTTTGCAACAAAAAGAGAAAGCGGAGTAAGAACAACAACTACAATTGCAATCTTCCAGTTTACCGAAAGCATAAAAATGAGTGTTCCTATAATTGTAGCAATACCTGTAAAGAGCTGCGTAAAGCCCATAAGTAAGCCATCTGCAAATTGGTCGGCATCGGCAGTTATGCGGTTTAGTATTCCGCCGGTCGGGTTGCTGTCAAGAAAGCCTAACGGCAAAACCTGTATATGCGAAAATGCTTCGTTTCTTACATCCCTTACAACATTAAAGGTAATGTGATTGTTTACGGTATTCATAATCCATTGAAGAAGTGCCGCTTCTACAGCCAAAACCCCTATTCTGAAAAGAAGGTCGGTGAGGGTTGCAAAATCTACTGCACCGTAGGTTATTATACAGTCTATGGCTTTACCTGCAAGTATGGGTATATACAGCGTTATGGCAACAACGGTTGTTGCAAGCAGTATTGATAGCAACAGTAAAAAACGGTAACGTCCTATACGCCGAAGTACCTTTTTAATTATAGATGTTTCGGTTAATTGATGCTTACCCATACTTTACACCTGCCTTTCAAATTGGGAGTTGTATATTTCCTTATAAGTTTCGCTTGTTTGTAATAACTGCTCGTGAGTACCGTAGTCGGTTAAAATTCCGTCATCCAAAACAAGTATCAGGTCGGCGTGCATAATGGATGCGGTGCGCTGTGAAACAATAAATACGGTTGGATTCCAAGAAAGCTCTTTTAATGCCGAACGCAAAGCCGCATCGGTTGCAAAATCCAGAGCCGAAGCGCTGTCATCAAGAATTAAAAACTGCGGTTTTTTAACAAGAGCTCTTGCTATAGTAAGTCTCTGTCGCTGACCGCCTGAAAGATTTTTACCGCCCTGCTCAACCTCACTTTCAAGACCCTTTTCTTCAACAAAATCCTTGCCCTGAGCGGTTTGCAGTGCCTCAAAAAGCTCGCTTTCGCTTGCGTTTTCGTTGCCGTAACGCAGATTTTCGGCAATCGTACCTTTAAAAAGAACAGCTTTTTGGGGAACAATACCTATCATTTTGCGAAGTTCGTTTGTATCATAAGAGCGTACATCCTGTCCGTTAACGATAACCGCACCCTTTTCGGCATCGTAAAAACGCGGAATAAGGTTTACAAGAGAGCTTTTTCCCGAACCCGTACCTCCGATTATGCCTATGGTCTGCCTTTTGAATGCCTTGAAGCTGATATTTTCAAGCGAATAGTCGCCGGCATCGGCGTATTTGAGCCAAACGTCACTAAATTCAACCGCAGTATCGGTTGACATAACATCGGAATTTATAATTTCCTGACCCTCGGGGGTATCTAAACAAGCAAAAACACGCTTTCCGCTTGTTATGGATTTTGTAATGTTTATAATAAGGTCGGCAAGCTTTATAAGCTCAACCAATATTTGCGACATATAGTTGTAAAGCGCTACAACCGCACCTTGCGTTAATATACCGTCATAAACCCTTATAGCACCTGTGTAAATAAGCCATATAATCGCAAGATTTATGATAATAAAGGTTACGGGATTAAGTAAAGCCGATATTCTTCCAACAAGCCTTTGGGCGGTTGCAAGACTGTCGGTTTCCTCTTTAAAACTTTCGGTTTCCTCTGATTCTTTGCAAAAAGCTCTTAAAACGCGAACGCCCGTAAGATTCTCTCTTGTTCTGCCAACAACCCTTTCAAGTCGAAGCTGAACCTTTTTGTATAGCGGTATGCAGATTAACATAATACCGAAAACCACAACAGCAAGAACGGGTATTGCAACACAGAATATCAGGGCTGATTTAACGTCAACCGTAAACGCCATTATCATAGCTCCGAACACGACAAAGGGAGAACGCAGTAAAAGGCGGAGCGCAAGGTTAACGCCGGTTTGTATCTGGTTCATATCAGAGGTCATACGGGTTATAAGTGAATTGCTGCCTGCTTTGTCAAGCTCGGTATAGGAAAGGCGCATTGTGTGGGCGAACAGCGCGTTTTTAAGCTTTGCGGTAAATCCTACTGCCGCTTTTGCGGCGAAATACTGCGCTGTAAGAGAAAAGGCAAGTCCTACTATTGCAAAAAGAACCAATATACCGCTCATAATCCATATATGCTGACTGTTTTTTCTGCCGATACCGTCATCAATAATTGAGGCAACTACAAGCGGAACAAACAGTTCAAGCAACGCTTCAAGCATTTTAAAAAGCGGACCTAATACGCATTCCTTGCGGTAGTCCTTTATATAAAAAAGTAATTTCTTCATTTTTTACAGCTTTCCTTGATCTCTTAAAATTTTAACCTTTAAAAGTGCCGCCTGTGTTTTGGCATCGGTTATTTCACCCGAAAGCACCATTTCAACCGCAGTTTCAAGCGGGAATTTCTTTGTATATAAAAATTCATCCTCATCGGGGCATTGCTCGCCGTAAGAAAGACCTGTTGCGGCATACATCCAGATAACCTCGGCACAGTAGCCGGGGGTGGGGTAAAGTCTGCCTAAAAAGGTGTAGCTTTGCGCGGTAGCACCCGTTTCTTCTTTAAGCTCGCGCTTGCCGCATTCAAGCGGTTCTTCATTGCCTTTATCACGTTTTCCTGCAGGGATTTCAAAAATTTCTTCGCCGTAAGGATAGCGGTACTGCTTTACAAGCGTTACGGTGCCGTCATCATCCAAAGGTACAACACAAACACCTCCCGGATGCTCAACAACCTCTCTTAATGCGGTCTGTCCGTTCGGAAGTATCGCCTCGTCAAGACGCATATTTATTATTCTGCCCTTGTATTTGTACTCGGCACTTTTTTGTGTTTCTTTCAAATTCATAGTATTTATAATCCTTTCATATATTAAATACGGAGTGATTTATTATGTACATAACACAGATGAAAGCGTATGATTACATATCGTTTAAGCAAACCCTTAACGCTCTTTGCGAGCAGTATCCCGTAATAACAAAATATTGCATCGGAAAAAGCTGTTCGGGAAAAGAAATATCTGCCTTAAAAATCGGAAAATCCGCGGAGTATGCGCTTATAGCCGCAAGCTTTCACGGAAGTGAGTATATAACCACTACGGTGCTTTTGCGTTTTATTGAAAGCTTAAGCAGGGCGTTACAGGAGGATACCTCAATTTCGGGCTTTAATGCAAGAAAAGCAATGTTTGGCAGAGGGGTAATATTTGTGCCGTGCGTTAATCCTGACGGATGTGAAATTGTGCTTCATAATGCCGCGGGAGCAGGCTTTATGGCGGGTGCTGTTGCGAAAATTTCAGGCGGTAACTTCAAAAAATGGAATGCAAATCTTCGTGGTGTTGATATAAATCATAATTTTGATGCAGGATGGGAAGAGCTTCATAAAAGAGAATATGAAGCAGGAATAAGAGGTCCCGCACCTACAAGATTCGGAGGTTTCAGACCCGAAAGTGAGCCTGAAACATTGGCGCTTACTAATCTTTGCCGCTTAAAGCGTATACGCCACGTGGTAGCGCTTCACTCTCAAGGTGAGGTGATTTATTGGAAATACGGCGAAAAGGAAATCCCAAGAAGCCGTAAAATGGCAGAAATTATGGCAACTACTTCAGGATATGAGCTTTCAGAACCCGAAGAAATTGCTATGGGCGGAGGATTTAAGGACTGGTTTATCAAGGAATTTTCACGTCCCGGATTTACAATAGAAATGGGAAAAGGGGAAAATCCGCTTCCCATAAGCGATGCCGCCCCGATATATGCACAGCTTGAAGAAACGCTTATGCTTTCCGTTATTATGTGATTGTAGCATAATAACGCGCCGTTTTCAAGTTTTTTGAGGCACTTGTAAAGTCAGAGTTTTTGTGGTAGAATATTCTGGGAGGCGATTTTAATGCCAAAAATTGCTGCCGGGATTACGGTTTATGAGCCTGAAATACAAAGACTTACCGAAAATGTAAACGCGGTGCTTTGTCAGGTGGATAAGGTTTATATTGTAGATAACGCCTCAAGTGATATAGGCGGATTTAAGGCTGCTATGCGCGGTAATGAGCGTGTTGTGCTTATAGAAAATGAGAAAAACGAGGGCGTGGCAAAAGCGCTTAACCAGATGTGCGATGCTGCCGTGGATGACGGATTTGAATGGATGCTTTTGCTTGATCAGGATTCTCTTCCCGAGGAGGATATAATAAATAAATTTTCCCGTTATCTCGATTTTGAAAATGTGGCAATTATTACGCCGCATTATGTGGATGATAACGAACCGCAGGTAATAAGCTCGGAAAGTATGGTAAAGTATGAAATCGTTCATCGCTGTGATACCTCGGCATCACTTATAAGACTTGATGTTTACCGTGAGGTAGGCGGTTTTGATGAGGATTTATTTATAGATTACGTTGATTTTGATTACTGTACTGCCATAGAAAAGAAAGGCTATTCCATTTTAAGGGATAATGAAGCGGTTTTAAGGCATAGATTGGGTTTAGCACAGGAAATAACATTTTTTATTCCGATTGCAAGGGTTTTAAAAATTAAAAAATACCAAAAGCCGCTTTTTACCTATAATCATTCACCGCTTCGTACCTATTATTATGTTCGTAACGCAAAGTATTACCGTTATAAGCACAGAGATGTTGTTGATAAGGGTGCTGAACGCAAAACGGTAATTCGTTGGATGCTTTTAAAGCTTATGTTTGAAAAACAGCGTTTTAAAAAGCTGAAAGCGGCACTAAAAGGCAGACGTGATGCTAAAAAAATGATTAAACAGTTAAAATTACAGGGTAAATAAAAAGTACGGTAAAGGTTTTGCAGCCTTTGCCGTACTTTTTTAATGCTAAAATTTATTGAGTATTCTTGAAATAAGAAGAATTATAACGATAACGGGGAGTACAAATGTAAGGTATCCGCGCATCCAGTTTTTGATTTTGAGGCCCTTACCCATATTGGCTTCTTCTTTGAAGTTTTTCCAGCCCCAACCGTATTTGGTAACGCAGAAAAGAATAAATATAAGAGCGCCGATTGGAAGCATAAGGTCGCTTACAATGAAATCCTCAAGGTCGAGAACTCCCGTTTTCTCGCCGAAAGGCTTGAAGTTTTTGAAAACGCTGTCACCTAAAGCGCAGGGGAGAGAAAGTACAAACATAACAAATGTGTTTATAATGCAGGCCTTTTTGCGGCTGATTTTAAACAGGTCGGTACAGCAAGCAACAATGTTTTCAAATACTGCAAATATTGTTGAAAATGCGGCAAATGACATAAATACAAAGAACAGACTTCCCCAAAGGCGACCGAGCGGCATATTGTTAAATATGTTGGGGAGAGTTACAAAAATAAGGTCAGGACCTGCCATAGTACCGTTTATCTTAAATGCTGATGCGGCAGGGAAAATTATAAGACCTGACATTAAAGCAACAAAGGTATCAAGAAGCGCGATATTTACCGATTCACCAAGCAACGAACGGTCTTTTCCTATATAACTGCCGAATATTGCCATTGAGCCGATGCCGATGCTTAAGGTGAAGAATGCCTGTGTCATAGCACCTGTTATAATGTTTATTGCCTTTGTGGGTGTGTTCATTTTTGTAAAATCGGGGATAAGGTATTCCTCGAGACCTTTTTCTCCGCCATCAAGCATAATACTGTTTACTGCCAGCACAACAATAATAGCAAGAAGCGCCAACATCATATATTTTGTAACGCGCTCAAGACCCTTTTGAACACCGAATGAGCATACTGCAAAGCCTATAACAACAACGATACCCATAAAAAGTATCTGTTGGACGGGGTCGGCTTTCATATTATCAAAAGCAGTAGCGATTTGTTCGGGATTTTTATTTTCAAATTTGCCTGTGGCGGTTGAGAAGAAATAGTTTAACATCCAACCCGAAACGCAGGTGTAAAACATCATAAGCAGGTAGTTACCGCCCATAGCGAGATAACCGTGCAGATGCCATTTGGAGCCTTTGGGTTCAAGCTGATTATAAATTTTTACAGGGCTTTTTTGTGCCGCACGACCTACCGAAAATTCCATAGTCATAACCGGAACACCGAATGCTATGAGGAAAATAAGGTATATAAGTACGAAAATACCGCCGCCGTTTTCCTTTGCCATCCAAGGAAATTTCCAAACATTTCCTATTCCTATTGCACAGCCGGCACTTAATAGGATAAATCCTAAACGGCTGCCTAATTTTTCTCTTTGCATTATTTCCACCAAACCTCTAATAGATTTATAAATTATAGATATAATATCATAAATTTTTTTGAATTTCAATTATTTTTAAGTTTTTCTTGATTAAAAGTCTTAAATAAAGTATAATATTTCATATATTGTTTAAAACTTGTTTACAACTTTTTTTGGACTTTGTGGTAGTATTAATTAGTTGAAACAGGGCGCTTTGCGCTTTGAATAGGAGGAATAATAATGATTGAAGTTACCGGACTAAGTAAAAGGTACGGAAACTTCCTTGCTGTTGATAATGTTGATTTTTCAATAAGCAAGGGTGAGGTTGTAGGCTTTCTCGGCCCTAATGGTGCAGGAAAATCTACAATTATGAACATACTTACGGGTTATCTTTCCTTAACACAGGGAAGTGTAAGCATTGATGG
>JAZSKL010000266.1:0-5854 GCA_045534855.1 Acutalibacteraceae bacterium | reverse complement strand
TAAGCTGTGCGTTCTGATAACCTATTGCAAAAGCACCCGATATAGAAAGCACCGCACCTATAAGCAATTGAGGTACCATTTGAGGAAGTGTTATATGCCAAAGCTCCTGCCAACGGTTTCTTATACCGTCTATTGCACCTGCTTCAAACAATTCCTTATTAAGCTGCTGGAAGCCTGCAACGAACGACAGGAAGCCTGCGCCAAGGCTGGTCCAAAGTATAACTATAATAACGGCTATGGAGTTATATTCAGGGTCGGTAAGCCATTGGACGGGCTGTGATATAATACCCCATTCCATAAGAAAGCTGTTTACCATACCGTAAGCGTCACCGCTGAAGAGATAGCTCCATATCATATATATATTACCTGCAAGTGATGGTGCATAGAAAACAAGCGTTAAAAACGAACGCACACCCTTTGATGTTTCAGTAATAAGCCAAGCCACAACAAAGCTTAAAAGATAACCTGCAGGACCTGTTATAATAGCATAAAATATTGTATTGCTTAATGATTTCATAAAGATTTCATCGTCAAGCAACAAGGTTAAGTAGTTCTGAACACCTACAAAATCAGGGGTTCTTACCATATCAAAGTTGGTAAAGCTTAAAACAACCGCACAGATTATAGGTATTACGGTAAAGAACATAAACAGCACAAGCCAGAAAGAAAGGAAAAAGTAGCTCATACCGTATTTTTTGAAAAACAGGGATATTTTGTTCATCTACTTTACTCCTTTCCTGTTTTCATAACATTCCGTTTACGCTCCAGTTCGTTATCAATATCGTCACTGTAACGGTAAAGTACGTCTCTCGGGTCCTCGTAGCTGTAGGCTACGCGGCGGAATGCGTTTGAAATACAACGTCCCAAATAATAGGAGGCTGCTGTTTGCGGAATATCGCTTACGCTATCCCAAGCCAAAGACAAATTAGCTCTTTCTTCGGCAGTCCAGTTGAGGTTTTCAAAGGCAACACGGTTTGCGGTATTATAACGCGCCGATTTACCGAGTATCATTTCAACCTGTCTGCCAAAAGCGGTCTGAATACCGGCATCTGCCCACCACTCAACAAAGTTATAAGCACCGGTAAGATTATCGGATGTTGCAATTATTATTGTTGCATTATTTGAACTGCTTTGAATGCGGTTAATTTCTCCGTTTTCATCGCAGAAGCCGGGTATAGGATACATCTGCCACTGACCCTCAATTTCGGGGGCTGCCACAGAAAGCTGGTTATACATAGTATAGCTCATAATACCCATAGGCATCTCACCCGTTCTGAAACGGTTAAAGAAGTTAAATACAAGCGGTAAGCCGTGTTTTACATAGAGGTCTGTCCATTGGGTAAATGCATCAACGGCGTTTTGCTCTTTAAGGCGGCTTGCGGTAAGCTTATCATTATAAATACTTCCGCCATGCTGCATTAGGAACATTTCAAAAATATCCTGACTTTCGGAAATACCGATTTCAAGATTATGCTGAATAAGAACCTTCTGAACTGCGTAAAAATCCTCCCAGGTTTCAGGAACCTTTAGTCCTAATTCCTCAAAAACATCGGTACGGCAAAACATCATATTAAAGTTTTGTGTTGTTGGCATTGCGTAGAACTTACCGCCAAATTCAAATGGGATAAATGCCGAGTCATCATATTGAGACTTAATTTCTTCAAATTTATTTATTTTACTTACATCAGCCAAAACGCCACGTATTGCAAGGTTTGCAACATTGGCTTCACCTACAAATATTGCAACATCAGGGCCTTTATCAGCAAGAATAGCCTGAGTTAAAGTATCAGCCGCACTAACAAGCGAAAGTTTAACGTATGTATTATAATTTTCTGTAAATGTATCATCACACATACGCTTGATTATCTGCATCTGGTCTCTACCTGAAGCGGCACCGCTCATCATAATGTCACCCATATTTACCCAGACATCAATCTGACCGCCATCACCGTCCGCACCGGAAGCTACACTGTAATCCTCAACAAAAGAATTAAAGAATGACTTTAACCTGAACCATACATACTCAAAAAATCCGCTGTCATTTTGAACGAGTTTTTGTTCTACAGGCTTAAAGGTAAAATAATCAAGAGTAATTGACTGACTTTGCAAGGTTATAATCATATTGGCAAGAGAGTCAATACTATTTTTGAAGTTGCTTAAATTCGAGGGGATTTTATGAGGCTTTTTGATATAGTCTTTAAGTACACGAACCATATCATAGATAACTGAGGTTTCACTTCCCTCGTCATCCTCTGACCAGCGCTCTATTCTTTTTGCAATATCCTTAAGTCTGGTTACAGACTCCTCAAAAAACGGAATAAGCTCAGGTAATTCCTTATCAAGATAGTAATCTCGGTAAACATCGGGATTTGCACCTGTGATACTGATTATTTGACGGTACATTGAGTTACACTGGGCAATATAATCCTGAATTTCCAATATTTCCTGTTCAAGATGGGCATCGTTAACCTGCATACGCATAGTATGCTTGCCTTTAGTAAGATACAGCTTATAAGCTTTACCGTTTTTATCAGCAAGACGAATAGCAGTATAATCGTTTGCATACGGGAAAAGCATATTATCGAACTCTTTAAAAGGTACTTCACCGTCAATATAAATACGTCTTCCAACGCCTATTCCGCGAAGAGCATCCTGCTGATATCTTACGTCTATTGCGTAAAATCCGTCTTCCTTTATATCAAATTCCCATTCAAGCCATTGACCTGCTTCGGAATAACTGCTGCCACCGATTATATTAAGCGAAATACGGTCGTGATAGTTTGGCATAATGCTGGGTGAGCTTCGGTCGTAGGTAGGAATAAGAGAGGAATCTGATTTTTTAGAAGTAAGCTCTGCCTGAACCGTTACCGCAGACTTTGATTTTTTATTAAGGGAATTTTCTTTTAAATACTCCTTATAGCTTTTAAGATCACTTCTGTAAAAGTAAACCTCGGCAATATCCACCGACTCACAGCTCATAGAAACACTTAAAGTATACTCCCCTGCCTTAACGGAAACTGCCTGATTACCCGTTTTTAATGAAATACCGAAAACATCGGTATGCCAATCAAAATGCTCTTCCATTTCAGGAACAACCTCATTACCGTAGCTATCGGTTTTAAAGCGTTTTTTATTTCGCTTATCACTCCAAATACGGGAAAATTCAATATGCTGATTAAAAGTTTCTGTTCCGTTTGTTAATACTATATCAGCCTCAGGGTTTACTATTCTTCCGCTTACTGCGCGGTATGTAAAGGCAAGATTATACTCACCGTCTGCCACAGCAGTTAAGTTAAAGGTAGCAGTATTACCCTCTGCAATATTAACATATTGGGTATATTCTTTATTTTGAACTACTTCCGCTTCATCGGCCGAAACACCTACAGCAACAAAGCACTGCAAGGATATAACCAAAGCCAGAAAAGCCACTATACCTCTTTTAAAATATGCTTTATACATACAACTACTCCTTAAAATCGGTTCTGTGATTAACCTACAAGACCCGAGCTTACCATTGTTCTTACAAATCTTTTTTGCAAAATCGCAAAAAGAATGAACATAGGCAACATACAAACAATACAAGCCGCCTGTTTAAGCGTCATAACCTTATAAGGGTTATAAGCATCACTCGACATAAGATTTTGAAGCGACAAACCGATATTTGAAAGGTTAACCGAAAGGGTTCTTATCTGGGTGAAGAATGTTGACATTGTATAATAATCGTTCCAATACCAAACCATTGAGAAAAGGAAGGTGGTTATAATAGGACCGCTGGCGTTTGGTGCCATAATCTTAACAAAGGTTTTGAAATAACCGCAACCGTCAATCATTGCGGCTTCTTCGAGTTCAACAGGTATTCCCTTAAAATACTGACGGAAAATAAGAATGAACAAGCCTGCTCTGAGACCCTGACCGAAGAAGGCAAGAACAAAAACAGTTGTAAAGCTGTCAAGCATATTAATTTTGAAGCTATCGCCTAATACAAGACCTAAAACTCCAAAAATATCAAAATCACTAAACAGCAGATAGTTAGGCAGGTTTATCATCTGCGGAGGTACAATTACAGTGAAAATAACAACCAAAAACAGGATGTTTGAACCCCTGAATTTAAAGCGGGCAAAACCGTAACCTGTAACTGCACATACAATTACCTGCAATATGGTTGATACAACCGAAATAATTGCAGTGTTTTTAAATGCTACATCGAATTTTAAGCTTTCAAACACAAGCTCAAAATTTTCAAGAGTGAAATTTTTTGGTATCCATACGATTGACAGATCCCACATATCGGCAGAATCTCTGAAAGCCATACTTAACATATAAATAATAGGATAAAGTATGATAAATGCCATTTCCAGCATAAAGAAAAGACGAATTACAGACCATATTACCTTGCCGAGGAAATACATCGGAGATACCGCAATGTTACTTGCATTTAATTTTTTAGTATTACTCAAAATGCCTTACGTCCTTTCTTTTTGATTTTTTTCTCCTTAAACGGAATAAACAGCGAAGTAAGAAGTATCAGTAATACCAACGTTACGATAATTACAATAAAGTAAATCCAGCTCATAGCCGAAGAATACGAATACTTATAATACTTAAACGCCGATTCAATTATATAATTCATTACCTGGTTATCGTAATTTATAAAGTGATCGATAGCCGTGTAAATTATGTTCACAAGAATATACGGTGATACCGCCGGAAATGTAACCTTCCAGAAGGTTTCCCAGCCGGTTGCGCCCTCAACCTGCGCCACCTCGTAATATGTATGCGGGATTGTTAAAAGTCCCATAAGGAAAACAATTATCTGAACACTGCTTCCCCAAATCAGGTCTGTTACATTGGAAACAAGTGTACCGATTGTATTAACAAGTGAGTCGGGCATACCGAACTCATAAAGCATATCGGTAAGCAGAGCCGCGCTGAAAATATTTCCCGAGCCGCCGCTTCCCATAACTGTAGAAGTAAGACTGGTTTTTATGATAGATGCAATAACACCCGAAGAAATAAGAATAGGGATGAAGAAAATAGCACGCATTACTCCCCTGCCCTTAAACTTCTGATTTAAAACGATAGCAACAAAAAGACTAAATACCAATATAATAGGTACTCGATAAAGCATTTCGGTTAATGATTCGGTTAATTTTTGAGGGAAAAGCGAGTCGCTGAATAAGGCTGTACCGTAGTGCTCAAACATACCGCCCGAAAGATCGCCAAACTCGTATCCTATTCCCTGCACAAACTTAAAATCGCTGAAAGAGTAGCGTAAAAGATTAAACATAGCCTGCAAAAAGAAGATAATTATACCTATAAGCCAAGGTAGTATAAATAAAAATCCTGCCCTCGCTCTTTGCTGTTTTATAGTTTTACGTTTCATAAATATAACTGACCTTCCTTTGCGTTTTTCGGTTTATGCGGCACGAATATTTTTTCGTGCCGCATATTGATTATAAAATTACTGACCTATAGTTCTGTTGATTGCGCTGGTGATAATATTCTGCATAGAAGCCGAAACCTCTTCAGCGGGCTTTAAGTCATACATAAGACCGCCCCAGAATTCTTCAGAATAGTTGCCCCAGCCTGAAAGTGATTCAAGCTTTGAGGAAACCTTTGTTGCCTTGGTGAAATAATCGTTGATGATTGTTTCGTGCTCTTTAGACATCATCTTGTACTGACGAGCATTCCAAGTAGAGTTATCTTCCTTACCGCCATCTATCAAACGGCGTACCCAGAAGTAGTTCCAAGCCATACCGCCCAACGGGTTTTTAGCATTTACAGGAACAAAGTTTGTAATAAGGTTACTTGCAGCATAGTATTTACCGTCACTTGCGCTTGCGGGAAGCGGAAC
>JAZSKL010000210.1:0-1517 GCA_045534855.1 Acutalibacteraceae bacterium | reverse complement strand
TACTTTGAGCCTCTTACTCCCGAGGATGTTATGAATATTATTGAGTTTGAACAGCCGGAGGGTGTTATTGCATCATTGGGCGGTCAGACTGCTATAAACCTTGCAGAGCCGTTAATGGAGCGCGGTGTTAAGATAATCGGTACAGACTGTGCCGCTATTGAACGCGCAGAAAATCGCGATGCTTTTGAAAAAATACTCAAAGAGCTTAATATTCCCCAACCCAAGGGTCGTGCCGTTACCAAGATTGAAGATGGTGTAAGCGCCGCTGCGGAAATCGGTTATCCTGTACTTGTTCGTCCAAGCTTCGTTTTGGGCGGTAGAGCAATGCAGATTGTTGCAAATCAAGAACAGCTTCGCCACTACCTTAAAACAGCCGTTGAAATCGATGCGGACAAGCCTGTTCTTGTTGATAAGTATATTCAGGGTAAAGAGGTTGAGGTTGACGCTATTTGTGACGGTCACGATGTATTCGTACCCGGTATTATGGAGCTTGTTGAGCGTACCGGTGTTCACTCGGGCGACTCTATAAGCGTTTATCCTACATTCAGTATCTCCGATAAGGTAAAGGGCATTATACTGCAGTATGCTAAAAAGCTCGGTCTTGGTATCGGAATTATCGGTCTTTACAATATTCAGTTTATTGTTGACGATGATGATAATGTTTATATTATTGAGGTAAACCCCCGTTCTTCAAGAACTGTTCCGTTCCTTTCAAAATCTACAGGCTATAGCCTTGCTGATATCGCTACCGAGGTTATTATGGGTAAAACTTTGAAAGAACAGGGAATATTTGATATTTACCCAACCGAGAAAAACCGTTTCTATGTTAAGGTTCCGGTATTCTCCTTTAATAAGATTAAGGGTCTTGATGCTTACCTTTCTCCCGAAATGAAGTCTACAGGTGAAGCAATCGGTTACGATGATAAGCTTAACCGCGCATTGTATAAGGCTTTACAGGCAAGCGGTATGCATTTGCAGAACTACGGTACTGTTTTTGCAACAATCGCAGATAAGGATAAGGAAGAGGCTTTGCCGCTTATCCGCCGCTTCTATAATCTCGGCTTTAATATTCAGGCAACCGAGGGTACTGCTGAATTCTTAAAGGAAAACGGAATCAGAACCCATGTTTTACAGAAAATCGGTGTTGATTGTGATGAAATTCCGAATGCTATCCGTCAGGGTCACATTGCCTATGTTATCAATACACGCGATATAGGCTCATCAGGTCAGGTTAGTGACGGTCAGCAGATTCGTCAGTGTGCTATTGAAAATAATGTTACAATCTTTACCGCTCTTGATACGGTAAAGGTATTGCTTGACGTTCTTGAAGAAACAACAATCACCGTTTCTACTATAGATGCTTAATAGGTGTTGCTATGAAACAACTTGATTTTAAAATTACAGGGAATATTCCCTTAACTCGCGATGTTTTTAAGATGACGCTTGAAGGAGACACCTCCGGTATTAAATGCGGTCAGTTTGTTAATATCAAGCTTGACGGTCTTTACCTCCGCCGT
>JAZSKL010000205.1:0-4162 GCA_045534855.1 Acutalibacteraceae bacterium | reverse complement strand
GGTTACATCACCGCATGAATCGGTTCTGTAGAATTCAATATGCTGTTTTTCCAGCGTGCCGATCGTTTCATCATGTGGATGCATAAAGTAATTATTATACCCGCAAGAGATAACAGCATAATCAGGCATTGTTGCCTCAATAAGATCCATAGTGGTTGATGTGCTGCTACCGTGATGTCCAACCTTTAAAACATTGCATTTCAAATCCAAGCCTTCAGCAATCAAGCGTTTTTCCGCCTTTGCTTCGGCATCGCCCATCATTAAGAATTTAAAATCTTTATTCTTTACCATAAGGATTACAGAACGGTCATTCTCAACCTCTAACTCAGGAAAATATGCAAGTATAGTTATTTCGAAGTTACCAATATTAACAACCATACCTTGCATAGCGGTATAAACTTCTCCATAATTTTCACTTATTGTAGAAGCGGCATACAATGCATCCTCTGCACCTTCGGGTTGGTCGATTATATTTGGCATAATAAGATTACCAACAGCAAAGTTGTTTAAAAGTCCCTTTGCACCGCCAACATGATCAGAATGAATATGTGTTAAAAACAACATATCAATCTGTTCAACACCATACATACGAAGCTTCTTTACAAGCTCATTGGCAGAGTCCGGAGGTCCTGTATCAATTAAAGCCGTTTGGTTATTGCTTGAAATTAAAATACTATCGCCCTGACCGATATCGATATAACGAATAAAATCTTCATCCTCGAGAACAGGCGCTATATCAAAATAGTGGAATAAATCATCCCAGTCAGGTATATTTTCTCCGTCACCAATAGTTAATAAAAAACAAGGTAGAAATATAAAAATGCAAGCAATACCTAAAAATATACGTTTAATTTTATTTAGCTTTTTGTTTTTATTATTGTTTTGATTCAATTATTCTTCTCCGGCTTCTCGTTCTAAAAGTTGTTCTTTAGTTATAAGAACTTTACGCGGTTTAGAACCCTCATACGGACCGATTACGCCACGTTCTTCCATTTGGTCGATAATGCGCGCGGCTCTGGCATATCCGAGTTTTAATTTGCGCTGTAAAAGCGAAGTTGATGCCATACCGTTTTCAACAACAACACGAATAGCTTCGTCTATCATAGAATCGGCACCATCACCTTCTTCAGCATCGGTTGGAGCACTCTTTTGCTTTTCAGCGGTAGCCTGACGTTCGATTTCATCCATAATATTATCATCATAATTGGCCTTACCGCCGCTTTTGATATATTCAACTACAGCTTCAACCTCTTCATCACTTACAAAACATCCTTGAACACGCGCAGGCTTATTAGAACCTACAGGGCTAAACAGCATATCACCCCTGCCAAGCAGTTTTTCAGCACCGCCTGTATCAAGAATAGTTCGGCTATCTGTTTGTGATGAAACTGCAAATGCAATACGCGATGGAATATTAGCCTTAATTACACCTGTAACTACATCAACAGACGGACGCTGTGTAGCAATAAGCAAATGCATACCAGCAGCACGCGCTTTAGCGGCAATTCGATTTATAGAATCTTCCACTTCGCGTGGAGCAGTCATCATAAGGTCTGCCAACTCATCAATTATAATTACAATATGTGGCATTTTCTGAACTTCCGGTTCATCTGTAAGGGTTTCAACAAGTTTATTATAACCTGCAAGGTCCCTTACATTACGGTCGGCAAACATTTTATATCGTTTTTCCATTTCACCAACTGCCCAACCTAAAGCTCCTGCCGCTTTTCGCGGTTCAGTAACTACAGGTACAAGAAGATGCGGAATGCCGTTGTAAATACCAAGCTCAACAACCTTTGGATCAATCATCAAAAGCTTAACCTCTTCGGGTGTAGCTTTAAACAAAATACTCATAATTATAGAGTTGATGCAAACAGATTTACCCGAGCCTGTAGCACCTGCAATCAAGCCGTGAGGCATTTTTGCAATATCACCTATTACAACCTTACCTGCTATATCACGCCCCATAGCAATAGTTAACTTGCTTTTTGAAGCAGAAAATTCGGTTGATTCAATAATTTCGCGCACACCAACAGTTACACTGCTTTTATTGGGCACTTCAATACCTACTGCAGATTTGTTTGGAATGGGCGCTTGAATACGTACACCTGCCGAAGCAAGGCTTAAAGCTATATCATCAGCAAGATTGGTGATTTTACTTATTTTAACACCCGGTAAAGGCTGTAATTCATAACGTGTAACCGTAGGACCGCGACTAATATCAACAATACGGGTTTCAACGCCGAAGCTGCGAAGTGTTGCAACAAGGTTATCCGCAGTTGAGTCAAGCTCATCAGCAACACCTTTTCCGCTTTCAAATTTAGGCTTGTTAAGTAAAGAAATCGGTGGGAATTTATATCCCTCGTCCTCGGTAAGGGTTATACCGCTGCTTAAAGTTTCAGCAAACTCCTTTTGAGCTTGTTTTGCATCAAAGGGTTCATCGTCAGTATCATCAACAGGTGTTACAGAGGGGGCAGTTTGTGTTTTGGCAGAATTAAGAGCTTTTTTAATACGTGTTTTATCATCTGCGCCATCAGGTTGAGTAACAACCTCGTTAACAGAATTATCCTCTTCCGGCTCATTAGATGTATCTTCATCGTGATAGGTTTTTACTAATTTACGCTGTTTTTCACCAAATGATTCATCATCAGATCTTTTGGGACGCTTTTTAGGAATATCATCAACCGGAATATCAACATTAAAGCCTTTTTTCTTCTTTTCAGCTTCCTCTTCCTGTGCATCACGTTCGGCACGTGCCGCATAAGCATCTTCAGCTTGTGAAGAAATGCTTTTAACAGGTTTTGAAAGAGCTTTAAACAATACACCGAGAGTTGTACCCGTAATTATCATTAAAAATACAAATATAAGCAAAATAATGGTTATTATAGCACCAACCTTTCCAAAACCTAACACAATAGGTCTTGAAACCAAAGCACCTAAAAAACCGCCGTTTTTACACAAAATACCATTTGAGTATGCAGTTGTAAGATATTTACCGAATGTAATTGCCGCACCGTTGTATGCAAATACATCTATTGCCGCACCGACCAGAATGGCTAAAAATGACGTTTCAACTATCTTTGCACCAACAGTACCTCTTATTTTATCCAATGCATATAATATAGCCACAACGCATAATAAGAACGGATAAAAATAAGCCATTACACCGAAAACGCCAAAAATAAAGTTATGTAAAGCAAGCCATACATTTTCACCTTCGATAAAAACCATACAAAGTAAAAGTATAGATGAAGCAAACCATATAACCGCCTTTGGCTGACGGGAATTATTGCTTTTATGCGAAGTTGTTCTACTTTTCTTTACATTAGAAGAGCTGCGCTTTTTCTTTGTAGCCATTTTTATAATACACCCCTTAAAATATGTACGCCGGACAAAAAAGCCCGGTTTAATCTTTATATTTATCAATCATATTACTTAAATATTGCAATACACTTGAGAGGTCTCCCAATTCATCTATTAACCCCTCGTTTACAGCACGCTGACCGTCAAGAACAGAACCAACATCGGTAACAAGCTCACCGGTATTCATCATAAGCTCGGTAAAACGCGCCGCTGACATCTGCGAATTGCTTTCGACAAAGTTTGTTATTCTTTTTTGCATTCTTGCAAAATGATTCATGGTTTGCGGAACACCAATAACCAAACCACTCATTCTTACAGGATGAATCGTCATCGTTGCAGACGGTGCAATAAAAGAGCGTTTAGCAGAAACTGCCAGAGGAACACCGATAGAGTGACCTCCGCCCAAAACAAACGAAACCGTTGGTTTACTCATACCTGAAATAAGTTCAGCAATAGCAAGACCCGCTTCAACATCGCCGCCGACTGTATTTAAAATCAGCAACAATCCGTCAATCTCGGGATTTTCTTCAATAGCAACCAAAAGTGGGATAACATGCTCATATTTAGTAGTTTTACTTTGTTCTGGCAATACATTATGCCCTTCGATTTCACCAATAATTGTAAGACAATGAATACGATGTTTACCGCCTGTAATCGGTACAACACCTAACTCCTTGATATCTTCTAATTTATCATTGAGATTTTTGTTATCATTTTCCTTATCGTTCATAATAATTCCTCCCAAATTATTATTTGGCGGAATTATTTATGAATACATTATATTATACTATTTTTTAAA
>JAZSKL010000062.1:0-3878 GCA_045534855.1 Acutalibacteraceae bacterium | reverse complement strand
ATACGGCGTTGCTACCTTCTATGCTCAGTTCTCGCTTTCACCGAAAGGAAAGTACAACATCTCGGTATGTCTTGGTACCGCTTGCTACGTAAAGGGCTCGGGTGATATTTTTGATCGCCTCAGCGAGAGACTCGGAATCGGCGCAGATGAATGCACCGCTGACGGAAAGTTCTCACTTACAGCTTGCCGTTGTATCGGCGCTTGCGGTCTTGCTCCGGTTCTTACCGTTAATGATGATGTTTACGGACGTCTTACTGTTGATGATGTAGACGATATTTTGGCAAAATACGCCGACTAAAGGAAAAATTATGAAAATAGTTACGATGAAAGAGCTATTATCGGCGCGGGTTCATTGTTGTGAGGAGTCACTTGAGCGTCATGTTTATTCTGCCTGCGGAAGCGATATGATGAGTGATGTTTTAGCGTATGTTAAGGATCAGGCTGTACTTCTTACAGGACTTGTAAATCCTCAGGTTATACGTACCGCAGAGATGATGGATATGATATGCATTATCTTTGTCCGCGATAAAATGCCAACTCCCGAAATGATAGAGATGGCAAAGGAAAGCGGAATAGTTATGATGACTACGGATAAGCGTATGTACGATGCTTGCGGTATTCTTTATACCAACGGTCTCGTAGGAAAGCCGATACGCCATGTCTGAGGCTTTAAATTTCCACTTTGATGTGGATGGTGAAAACTTTACCTCTGCCGGGCAGGCATCGGTACAGGTGAAGAAAAATCTTCGTCAGTTGGGGCTGTCTCCCGAAATTATCCGCAGGGTTTCCATTGCGATGTATGAGGGTGAGATAAATATGGTTATACACGCCGGCGGAGGCGAAGCCGATGTTGATGTGTATGAGGACCGTATTGAGATTATCCTTACAGACCATGGACCCGGAATAAAGAACATAGAACAAGCTATGCAGGAGGGCTTTTCAACTGCTCCCGATGCTATCCGTTCTCTGGGATTTGGCGCAGGTATGGGACTTCCTAATATGAAGCGCTATACCGATAAAATGGAGATAGATACCGTTGTTGGCGAAGGTACCACTATTAAAATGTGTGTTAACCTTTAGTATTAAATGATGAAACGGTGGGATGTATATGAATACTTATGAACATTCGGTTAAGTTAGACCGTGATAAGTGTACCGGTTGTACAACCTGCCTGCGTCATTGTCCTACCGAGGCAATACGCATTAAGGATCATCATGCCGTTATTGACCAGAAACGCTGTATAGATTGCGGTGAGTGCATAAGAGTTTGTCCTCATAAGGCAAAGCGTGCTGTTTGCAGCAAGCTTGATTCTATGAAGAGATTTAAATGGAAAATCGCTCTTCCTGCACCAACGCTTTACGGGCAGTTTGATAATTTGGATGATATCGATTATGTTCTTGAAGGTCTCTTAAAAATCGGGTTTGACGATGTTTATGAGGTTTCCAAGGCGGCAGAACTCGTTTCTGCATATACAAGGCTTTACCTTAAAACGGACGGCGTTAAAAAGCCGGTTATAAGCTCGGCGTGTCCCGTTGTTGTAAGGCTTATTTCGCTTCGTTTTCCGTCATTGAACGATCATGTTCTGCATATGCTTCCTCCAATGGAGATTGCGGCAAAATTTGCTCGCGAAAAGGCGAAAAAAGAGCATCCTGAATTATCGGATGAGGATATAGGCGTTTGCTTTATATCACCGTGTCCTGCAAAAGTCAGCTATGTTAAAAACGGTTTTGCTGATTATAAAAGTCAGGTTGATGAAGTGGTTTCAATCAGCGATATTTATTTTATGCTGATAAGTGAAATGCACCATGATGACCAGATAAGACCGATGTCTGAATCGGGAATGATAGGTATCGGTTGGGCAAGCTCGGGCGGAGAAGCTACCGCAATTTTTAATGAAGATTATCTTGCGGCAGATGGTATTGAGAATATTATCCATGTTCTGGACCAAATAGAAAACGGTAATATTCCGCCGCTTGAATTCATCGAACTAAATGCCTGCCCCGGCGGCTGTGTCGGCGGAGTTATGGCAATGCAAAACCCCTTTATTGCAAAGGCGCGTTTGCAAAGTTTAAGAAGATATCTTCCGGTTTCGCAGAACTTCCTGTCTCCGGAGGAGGAAAAATATATTCCCGAAACTTATATTTTCAACAATCTTCCGGTTTATACGCCTATAAATCGGTTGGGAAACAATATGGCTGAATCAATGCGTATGATGGCAGATATTCAAAAACTGCGTTCATCGCTTCCCGGTATTGATTGCGGATCCTGCGGCGCACCTACTTGCCGTGCATTTGCAGAGGATGTTGTTAAAGGGAATGCTAAAGCCACAGACTGTTTAATAGTTGATCTTTACCGAAAGGAAAAGGAAAATGACGGTTAATGACCTTATAAAACTTGGCGATTTTGATGAGGTATGCCTGCCCGAAGGAGGCCGAGAGGTAAACGGTGTTTATATCGGTGACCTTTTGAGTTGGGTTATGGGCAATGCCGCAGCCGATAATGCTTGGATTACGATAATGTCAAACATAAATGTGGTTGCGGTTGCATCGCTTATAGATGTCGCTTGTGTTATATTGGCAGAGGGTGTCACGCTTGATGATGATACAAAGGCAGCGGCTTCTGATAAGGGTATAAATGTCTTGTCAACGCATTTTACCGCTTATGAAACTGCCGTTAAACTTTCAAAATCTCTGTTATGAGCCGTTATTATTACGATTTCCATATTCATTCCTGTTTGTCGCCGTGTGCCGATGATGATAATACGCCGAATAATCTTGCCGGTATGGCAACGCTTAACGGTATCGGTATAATGGCACTTACCGACCATAACAGTGCTAAAAACTGCCCCGCTTTTTTTGAGGCGGCGCGCCGTTACGGCATCATCCCTATTGCGGGTATGGAGCTTACCACCGCCGAGGATATTCATCTGGTGTGTCTTTTTGAAAATCTTGAAGATGCGCTTATGTTTGACGGTTTGGTGGAAAAAAGGCGTCCTGCTTTTAAAAACCGTGTTGATATATACGGTGAGCAGATGATTATGGACGGTGAGGATAACGTTATAGCAAACGAAGAAAATTTTCTTCCGATTGCAACCGATATATCGCTTGATGAAGCGGCGAAGCTTGTAAAAGAGCATAACGGTATATGTTATCCCGCGCATATTGACCGTCAGGCAAACGGCATCATTGCAACACTCGGTACTTTTCCGGATTATCCGCAGTTTACCTGTGTTGAATTTCACGATGCCGGAAAAAAACAGGAATATATAGCTAAATACGGTTTAGAGGATAAGAAAATCCTTGTAGGCTCCGATACTCATTATCTTACCGATTTGAGGGAGGATAATGATTGCTTGGAGATTGATGACGAACCGTACAGCAGTGCACTTGTAAGGCGCAATCTGTTTAAAATTTTACGGGGTGAATGATGAAAGAGTTATCGCTTAATATTTTAGATGTTACCGAAAACTCGGTTAAAGCAGGGGCAACCCTTATATACATCATTGTAACCGAAAAGAGCCGTAAAATGACCATAACAATAAAGGATAACGGTTGCGGAATGAGTGCAGAGATATTAAAAGGTGTTACAGACCCGTTTTATACAACCCGTACCACCCGAAAGGTCGGGATGGGATTGCCGCTTTTAAAAATGGCGGCTGAAATGAGCGGCGGAAGTATGAATGTAACATCTGTAAGCGTTGAGGACGATGCGATAAATCACGGAACCGAGGTTACGGCGAGCTTTGATATGGATAATATTGATTTTACGCCGCTTGGTGATATTGTTGCAACCGTTACAACACTTATACAAGGGCATCCTGATACCGATTTTTCGTTTTCTCATGAAACCGAAAAAGGTACGGTGCTGTTAGAAACGCT
>JAZSKL010000310.1:0-7628 GCA_045534855.1 Acutalibacteraceae bacterium | reverse complement strand
GGTTACAGCGTTTGCATGGTTCGTAGCCGCCCTCTATAAGCTCCTCTAAACTATCGCAAATATATAAGTTTTCATCATTTATCTTCTGACTTAAAGTACAGCTCGGACGATGAAATTTTTTAGAGTTTTTATTTGCATAATAAACGCTCTCTGCACGGTTTTCGTAACCATCCGTTTCATAATCGGGCACATCGGTAAGCGAGTTGTTAAAATCATTTTGAGATTGCTCGGTTCTGTATCCGTTTACCGTATTATCGGAAGGCATTATAACCTTAATTCCATTATCCTTGTAATCAGCCTTTTCATCTGCACCACAGCCTGAAAAGAGCAAAAGCGAAAGCGCTATAATAATTAAAGATTTAATCAAATTTATTCTCCTTAAATTGATTTATTATAGTATACCGCTTTTTAGTCTTTCTTGCAACAAAAAAGATATGCAATCCTACATATCTTTAATTTGTAAGTAACAATTTAACCCCTGAGTAAATGAAATACAATCACTTTCTCAGGGGTTATTTTTGCTTTAAGACTTTTTATGGTTTGAGCAGTTATTTTTAGAACCGCAAGAGCAACTATACGGACAGCCTATACATTTTTGTCCTTTTCTCTTGGCCCTGTAAATATACCAAACGGCAAGACCTACCACTACCGCAATTACCGCAATAATTATATAATCTTTAGGTCCCATAAAACGGCTCCTTTTTTATTTAAACTTTAATCTTTCTTTTATTTTTTAAAATCATAGCTGTTACAATTATTGCAAAGCTTATAGTTATTGCAAAGCCTAAAACAGGCATCCAAAACTCGCCGACACTCTGACCCGAAATAAGGCTTCCGATAAAGAATGTTAAAAATCCTAAAACAAAGCCTACCGAAAGCTGTAAACCAACACCCGCAAAGAGCCATTTTTTACTCTTGATTTCGGCGTTCATAGCGCCTATTGCCGCAAAGCATGGCGGTGTAAACAGATTGAACACAAGGAATGCAAGCGCGGCAGCGGCTGTCATCGGCATAAATTCCTTTACTGCAGTTCCGCTGAAGCCCTCTGCAATAGCAAGACCCTCTTCATCCATAAGACTTCCGAACATAAAGCAGGTTGCGAGGGTTGAAACAACGCATTCCTTTGCAATAAAGCCTGTAAGGGCAGCTGCGGCAAACTTCCAGGCAACAACACCTACAACAGGTGCTACCAGATATGCAAACGGAGTTGAAACCGTTGCAAGTATGGAGTTTGAAGCATCGGCAGATGCAGTACCAAAGCTCCAGGTAAAGTTCTGCATAAGGTACACAACAAAATTGCAAACAAGTATAATTGTACCTGCTTTTACTATGTATGACCAACCGCGTCCGCACATCGACTTGAAAGCACGCCAGAATGACGGCGCTTTATATTCAGGTAATTCAATAATAAAATAGGATTTTCTTGCCTTATAGCCTGTAATTTGGTTTATAAGAAGCGCACAAAGGAAAATTATAAGTATTCCTGCAAAGTACATTACAGTGCCTACCCAACCGTTTTGCGGGAAGAATGCGCCTACAAAAAGTGAAATAACAGGAAGCTTTGCACCGCATGGCATAAACGGAGTGAGCATAGCCGTAGATCTGCGCTCACGCTCATCACGAATGGTACGGCAAGCCATAACACCGGGTACTGCACAGCCTGTTCCTATAACAAACGGAATTACCGACCTACCCGAAAGACCTACTCTTTTAAAAATGGGGTCAAGCACTACCGAAACACGTGCCATATAACCGCAATCTTCAAGTAATGCAATAAGGAAATACATAACCATTACAAGCGGCAAAAAGCCCACAACGGCGGCAACGCCCTCGATAATACCCTCAAGCACAAATGCTTGCAAAAGAGTATTAGCACCCGCCATCCAGCCTTCTACTGCACCTTTAAACTCACCTATATAGCCAACAAGACCCTTAAAATTAAAACCGCCTATTTCAACGCCTTCTGCAAGCCAAACACCAAGCCAAGCCTGCGAAATCTGGAAAACCAAAAACATAACTGCGGCAAAAATAGGAATCCCAAGCCACTTATTTGTAAGAACGCGGTCAATTTTATCATGAATACTTTTTTGGTTTGTGCGAACCTTGCGTTTTTCAACCTCCGACACAATACCGTTTACATACCGGAAGCGTTTCCTGTCCGCCGCTTGAGCCGCTTCTTTATCATTAAGCTCAAGCTCGCCCTGCGTATAAGCCGCTGTTTGCCCCTTACCCTTTTGAGCAATCGCCGCTTTGATAACATCCTTTAATCCGGCAGAATTTGTTGAAACAGTATCTACTACGGGACATCCTAAAAGCTGTGACAGCCTACGCGAGTCAATTTTTGTACTTTTTTTCTCATTTATATCAGCCTTATTAAGCGCTATAACCATAGGAATGCCAAGTTCTAAAAGTTGAGTTGTAAAGAAAAGACTGCGGCTCAAATTTGTAGCATCTACAATATTTATTATAACATCAGGATTTTCATTTTTTACATAGGAGCTTGTAATGCTTTCTTCCGATGTAAACGGTGACATTGAATACGCACCCGGCAAATCAACCGCAACAATACGGTCTTCCCCGTTATAATACGATTTTTTTACGGCACTTTCCTTCTTCTCAACCGTAACACCCGCCCAGTTTCCAACCTTTTCATTTCTACCGGTAAGCGCATTAAACATAGTAGTTTTACCGCTGTTTGGGTTTCCTGCTAAAGCAATCCTCATTTTTTGCCCCCCTGCTCATTCTCAAATAAGTTAGTTATAGCTAACTTATTGATAAAAATAATAAATAAATTATTTTTTAAACCTTAATAGCTTCTGCCAACTGTTTATCAATATGATATCTGCCATCCTTTATGGAGACGATACAACCGCTTCTTAAAAAGGAAATAACGGTAATTGGTTCACCACTATAACAACCCAATGAAAACAAAAACGAGTTAAGCTCATCATCGTTGGTTTCAATGCGTTCTATTATATATTCCTGACCCTCTTGAGCGTTGATTAAATTCATAGCATTTTCTCCCTAAAAGATAAATAAAGCTTGTAATTAGCAATGGCTAACTGTGATAAAAAATATATGATTAGCCTTTGCTAACCAAGGGATATATTACCACATCCAAACATCTTTGTCAATAGTTTATTTGATAAATTTTTCCTATTTAAAAAGCGGATACTTTATTCCAAAAAAACACAAGCATCCGCTAAAAAATTATCAGCCTATCTTTTTAAATACAGCGGCAGTTCTTGACGGAAGGTAGCAGTTAAAGCCTATTCTGCCGTCATTTTGAATCGTAGCACTATATCGGTACTCCTTATCAATACGGTCGAAGCCGCCGAAATCACCCTCATCGGTCGTAAGCACAACGCTGTACTCCCCTACCTCTTTAACCGGTACAAAATAGCCCTCAAAAGATTGTGTAGGATTGAAATTAAAGGCAAACACATCCTTACCCTTAACATATATCATAATCTTATCTGCAGTATGAATCCAGGTGCTTTGTGCCTTTTTAGACATAATTCTATCTCTTTTCAAAAGCGATATCATTGCCTTATCAAAATCACGCAGTCCACCATAACGAAGCTCGGGATTATCTGCAAGACTCCATTGTCTGCGGCAGTAATGATAGCTCCAACCGTTACCCTCGCGCGGAAAATCTATCCATTCGGGATGCCCGAATTCATTACCCATAAAGTTAAGATGACCTTCCCCTGCAAGCGAAGAAGTTACAAGGCGTATCATTTTATGAAGCGCAACACCTCTGTCAATAACCATACTGGATGAATTTTTGTTCATAGCAGTATACATTTCGGCATCGCAAAGGCGGAACATAATGGTTTTATCACCAACAAGCGCCTGATCGTGAGATTCGCAATAGCCTATGTTTTTCTCTTTCGGTCTACGGCTGTTAAGCTCATACCAAAGCTTATCCATATCCCAGCTATCATCACCGTATTCCTTAATGAACTTTATCCAAAGGTCCGGCACACCCATAGAAAGGCGGTAATCAAAGCCGATACCACCATCTTCAATTTTAAGGCACATTCCCGGCATTCCCGACATATCCTCGGCAATGGTAACAGCCTTTGGATTTATTTTATGTATAAGCTCATTGGCAAGCTGCAAATATGTAACCGCTTCAATATCGGTATTAGGAGAAAAATACATTCCGTAATTACAAAAAGCACTTCCTAAACCGTGGTCGTGATAAAGCATAGAGGTAACACCGTCAAAACGGAATCCGTCAAAATGGTAAACATCCATCCAGAACTTGAGGTTAGAAAGCAGGAAATGCAATACCTCATTTTTGCCGTAGTTGAAAAGCTTGGTATCCCACGCACTGTGATGACCTCTTGCACCTTCGTGAAAGAATTGATAAGAAGTACCGTCAAACAGGTTTAAGCCCTCATTTGTATTCTTAACGGCGTGGGAATGAACTACATCCAAAAGTACCGTAATTCCCATTTTATGCGCGGTATTTATAAGCTCTTTAAGCTCCTTTCCGCTTCCGTAGCGCGAAGAAGCCGCAAAGAAATTTGAAACCTGATAGCCGAAAGAGCCATAATACGGATGCTCCATAATCGCCATTATCTGGATGGTATTATAGCCGAGCTTTTTTATTCTCGGAAGTATGTTTTCCTTAAAGGCTTTATATGTACCAACCGAATAATCCTCCTGCGCCATACCTATATGACATTCATATATATAAGGAGTGGCGGCAGGCTTGAAATCAGCATCTGTCCAAGGAAATCCGTCATTTATAACATCATCAACCTCGGCACACCATAAATGTGTTATTTCATCCTGAACAACGCGGGTTGCATAGGTGGGAATACGGCGGAGAGTTTCACCGTTTTTAATAACAACAGCCTGAACCTTCTGACCTAATTTAAGGCTGTCTTTACCGTTTATCTCAACCTCAAATATACCGCCCGGAATACGTTTCATAGGACATCCGTAAACATCCCAATCATTAAAATCCCCCGTAAAATACATTTGGTCAGCACCGGGAGCCCATTCGCGGTATATCCATCCGTTTTCGGTACGGTGTATACCAAAATAGCGGTATCCGTTTGCAAAATCGGTTATTGAACACTCACCCAAAAGCTCCTTGCGCTTTTTACGGTAACAGTCCATCCTTAAATCAATATCCGCTTCAAAACCTTTTAAATAAGGGTCAATTTTTATGATTTTGTAACTCATACATCAACCTCCTTACGCACTTCCTATAATCATTATTATAACAAATAGAAAATAGTTTGTAAATCAATTATAACAAAAACATTTCGACTAATATTTATATGTTTAATGCAAGCCCTGCTTTAATTGCTATCTCAAGCCCTGAAAACATAGAGTCTTTTACAAGATACTCCTGTCTTGTATGAATACCCTTTGCTGTTGAAACGCCAAGACAAATAGCCGGAACTCCCAGTGAAAGCGGTATATTACAATCAGTGGAGCTGCTTGAAAGTCCGGCACTTTTTCCGATAACCTCTTCGACAATAGGCACTGTAAGGCTTCTTAATTTCTCCTGCTTTCCGCCGTCAACACAGCCGCACGGACGTTCCCCTACCATTTTTACATTTACAGATACCTTTTCGTTTGCGGCACGCTCAAAAATCATATCAAATTTTTCTTTCATAATCCCGAGACATTCCTTATTATCCGAGCGATATTCACAGAGCATTTTTGCGTTTTGCGCTATTGTATTTACCGATGTTCCTCCCGAAATTTCACCAACATTATAAGTGGTTTTGGAATTTCCTATAACAGGCACTTCTATTTTATAAATTTCCGATACTATTTCAGCAAGTTTTGCAATCGCATTCTCGTTGCCGAAAGCCCCAAATGAATGACCTCCCTCGGTAGCCACTTCAACTTCATATCTATGCGAACCGACACAAGTATCTCTTATATTATCCAAACTGGTTTCAAAGGAAATAAAGCTGGCTATTGTTCCCTCATAATCCTTAAAAATCTGCCTTGTGCCTTTAAGATTGCCAAGTCCCTCCTCGCAGGAATCGCACACAAACATTACACCTTTTTGCGGTACAATATTTTTTTCAATAAAGAATTTTGCCATTAAAAGCAGCACAACAACACTTGCTGTATCATCCGCAACACCGGGGCAATGAATTTTCTCGCCGTCATCAAGATACGGCATAGGTGCTGTATCAGGAAAAACGGTATCGGTATGAGCCGCAAAAACGGTTATTTCGTTTTGGTTTTCGCAGTTCAAAGGAAATACTGTATTTAACGCATCGTCTATGTATACACCCGAAGCGCCAACCTTTTCCAACCATTTTTTGCAGTAAACAGCCCTCTCATTTTCAAGGTGAGACGGTGCAGGAATAGCACACAGCTCCTTTAAGGTATCAAACATCAACTGCTTATTTTCAAGTATAAAGCTTTTAATTTCATCGGTATTCATTCTTAATCTCCCCGCAATTCTTAAAAATCAGCATTAAAGCCGACAGCTCTTTTCAAAAAGGCTGTCGGCTTACATTATTTCTCAACAAACTTTACAGCAGTACCGTATACTATAACCTCTGCCGCACCGCTCATAACAGCAGCGGACGCATAACGAATGTTTACAACAGCATCCGCACCAAGCGCCTCAGCCTCTTCTACCATACGTTTGGTAGCAAGCGCACGCGCTTCGTTCATCATTTCGTTATAGGCTTTCATTTCTCCGCCAACTAAATTTTTAAAGGCTTGTGAAATATCCTTACCCAAATGCTTCGATTGAATCGTGCTTCCCTTAACAAGCGAAAGAGTTTCTAACTCCTTACCGCTTATATAATCAGTATTTACTAAGATCATCTTCTTCACCTTTCTTTATCTCATTTATCCTTTCAATGCAAACCTTAATCATAACCGCAGAAATTCCAATCGGCACAACGCTGAAAACATATTTCCACACACCCTCTAAAGCCGACCATAAAAAAGCAAATAAGACTATATAATATAGAATTATTATAACCGAAACTACTATCGGCGCTACCATTTTCTTTTTATGAGATTTCATTTGCATCACCATAATATTGTTTACTTAAATATATTATATTATATATTAAATTATTTTTCAACTTGAAGTTTAGATTGCATTAAACAACATTGCGCAGCAAAGCATATTTTAGCTTATCTGCCCGAAATCCCTGACAAGTTTCGTTAAGAATAAAAGAAACGACAACTTTCTTATCGAAAATTGCCGTTTCTTTTTGGTGGAGATGAGGGGGATCGAACCCCTTACCTCTTGAATGCCATTCAAGCGCTCTCCCAAGTGAGCTACACCCCCGAATGTTTATATATTAGCATAACATACTATCATTTGCAAGAGTTATTTTAATAAAAAATTTAAAATTTTTTTAAATTTATGCTTGACATATTTCAAAAATGGGGTATAATATCCTTGTTGCCAATATTTGTGACAACTTAATATTGGGGAATAGTGTAACGGTAGCACGACAGACTCTGACTCTGTTTGTTGGGGTTCGAATCCCTATTCCCCAGCCAAAAAAGCAGCAACTAAAAGGTTGCTGCTTTTTCTTTTTAAATATTTATTACATTTAATCTATTAATGAGAAAGGAGTTTGCAAATGGAAAAGAAATATTCTCTTGATATGACC